>NZ_RYDN01000060.1:0-4411 GCF_003968735.1 Flavobacterium sp. RSP49
ACTAATTTTTGTGCCTAATTGGAATTGACACAGTTTGCAAAAATGCCGCAACGATTCTCTGTAAATACTCGCGGTCTAGGGAATGCTTTTCTCCACTGGCACTGGTTTATCCATGGGCTCTAGTGCTCGTTTGCAACGAGTACCAACTTAAATTAAGATACAAACTATAGCATTTGCAATGTGGATCGCTAAATATTTTTTAATAGTTTTTACAAAACAGATTATATCTCTGCATAACAAACGCTTTATAGTTAACATTCGTAAGTGATTATTCAAAAAAGAATGAAAAAAGATTTAAAAAAGCTGCGTTTTATTCACATAAATAAATAATAACTCATTATAAATTAGCGTCGAAGGAAATAATATTGTTTTTGCCATGAACACAAAACTTGAGCTTTTAGTATAAATTTAAGCTTGTGAATATCAGTTTTAGAACCTACTCTGTATAACTGATTTTATATTTTACAGTAACCAGATTACCAAAAGCTGTGTCGGCTGTAGTACTACATTAAATCATAGCCGAACTATACTTTAATATTAGCATTATTTTAACCAAAAAAAGGACGGTAAAATCCAATTGTGCGATATATGCATCGCTTGACCCTCACCTGAGATTTATTTATTTTTTACAGAATAAAAGTAATTCATTTAAAATAACATAAATTTATTTAATGCAAGTCATTACAAACATTAATAAAAACTTGTGAAGAAAAAAAACCACTTTTGTAGAGAAGTAAATAATTTATTCAGTTAAAAAATAATTACGGATTTTAATGACTGATACAAAAAAATTGTAAATGGAATTGCAGTATGACCTTTCGTGCTAAAAATTTGCACTGTAATATTTTCTTTTTCTAATATTTTGAATTAGTAAACAAATACTAGAACTTTAGCGATGAATACAGATGCCTATTGTATTCGCTTAACTTTTAACCAACGAAAAGTTAAGCGGAGCAGTTCCTTTTAACAATAAAAGTAAAATTTATAAATTGAAAGAACAACATAATTAACTGTAACATTAAAAATTTACGGGATAAAAGAGTACTTTTAGATGAGTAAATTATAAAAAGCACGTCCGTTCTAACATCTATTACTACATAAAAATCACTATTAACATTAGAGTATTAAGCCTGATGTTGGTGCTTAAAAAATTAAATCGTACAACCTCCAAAAAGACCTTGAGAACTATTTAACCTAAACTTAAGTAGGTACAGAGTTTAACCGCACATAAGAATAGTACATAAAGCAAGAGACCGTGCATATTTTGTGCGATTTATTGTTATAATCCTACCCTAAAAATTATACTTCATGAAAACGATTGCGTTAAATAGTAAGAATCCTTTTAATATTTTGCGATATAATTCATAATTTTTAAAATTTATACCTATTTTTTTTTTAATTTGCGATCAAATCCAATATTTCCATAATGATAAATATCACTCGCCTCTTTGATTTCCCTTATTATCAGCACGAAAAATACAATTCTATTCCGGATGCTTTAGTAAGCAAACAAAACGGTGTCTGGATCAAAACATCTACACAGGAATATATCGCTAAAGCCAATGCCGTTTCGAGAGCACTACTCCGAATGGGTGTTCAAAAAGATGATAAAATTGCCATCATCTCCTCTAATAATAGAACCGAGTGGAATATTATGGACATTGGTGTGCTGCAAACCGGCGCACAAACCGTTCCAATTTATCCTACCATTTCAGAAGAAGATTACGAATATATTCTAAACCATTCCGGTTCTATGTATTGTTTCGTATCGGATGCCGAAGTGCTTCGAAAAGTAAACCTAATCAAACATAAAGTCCCTACACTCAAAGAAGTCTATTCCTTCAACGAAATCGGAGGCTGCTCCAACTGGAATGAATTACTGATTCTTGGCGTAGACAACGGAAACCAAAACGAAGTGGAACAACGCAAAAACAGCGTAAAAACCGAAGATTTGGCCACAATAATCTATACTTCAGGAACAACTGGAAGACCGAAAGGGGTCATGCTTTCGCATAAAAATATTGTTTCAAATGTGCTGGACAGTGCTGCGAGAATTCCATTTGAAGCCGGAAAAACCCGTGCTTTAAGCTTCCTTCCTATTTGCCATATTTTTGAAAGAATGATTTTGTATCTGTACCAATATTATGGTGTTTCAGTCTATTTTGGAGAATCTATTGAAAAAATAAGTGACAATATCAAGGAAGTGAAACCAACAGTAATCACTGCTGTTCCCAGACTTTTAGAAAAAGTATATGACAAAATTTATGCTAAAGGAACCGAATTAACCGGCATCAAAAAAAAATTGTTCTTTTGGGCTATTAACTTAGGTTTAATCTATGAACCGTATGGCAAAAATGGATTTTGGTACGAGTTTCAACTTAAAATTGCCCGCAAACTTATTTTCAGTAAATGGAAGGAAGGTTTGGGCGGAAACCTCGATTTAATGGTTTCTGGAAGTGCTGCTTTGCAACCAAGACTAGCCCGCATTTTTGCCGCTGCCGAAATCCCAGTTATGGAAGGTTACGGATTGACCGAAACCTCTCCAGTAATCTCCGTAAATGATATTAGAAATGGTGGTTTCCGGGTAGGAACAGTTGGTAAAGTAATCGATAATGTGGAAGTTATTATTGCCAAAGACGGAGAAATCCTATGCAAAGGACCTAACGTAATGATGGGCTATTACAAAGACGAAAAACTGACAAATGAAGTAATAACGGACGGGTTTTTCCACACGGGAGATATTGGGATTTTCGACGAAGATGGATTCTTAAAAATCACCGATCGTAAGAAAGAAATGTTCAAAACCTCAGGCGGAAAATACATAGCACCACAATTAATCGAAAATACGATGAAACAATCTCGTTTCATTGAGCAAATCATGGTTATTGGTGACGGACAAAAAATGCCGGCAGCCTTTATTCAGCCGAGTTTTGATTTCATTAAAGAATGGGCTGTTATTCACGGAATCGATGTTGGGAAAAGCAATGAAGAAATTATTGCCAACGAAAAAGTAAACGAAAGAATCCAATTGGAAATTGATAATTTGAACGAAAAATTTGGAAACTGGGAGAAAATCAAACGCTTTGAGCTAACGCCGGATTTATGGTCTGTGGAAGGAGGACAGCTTACGCCAACCCTAAAACTAAAACGAAAAATAGTCATGGAAAAATATATTGATTTATTCCATAAAATCTACAACTAGCTGTTATAAAACCGTTCCGTTATGAAACTAAAAATCTTGATTTGCTCCGTTATCAGTGTGTGCTTTTTCTCTAATTGTCAGGAAAAACGAAAGGAAGATTCTGTAAAAGCAAATTATTTAGATTTCTCCAAACGGGACGACCAACTCACCGGCGGTATCAAAATGATTCCGATTCAAACGCCAAAAGGCACGTTTAAAGTCTGGACCAAACGAGTGGGCAACAATCCTAAAATAAAAGTGTTGTTGCTGCACGGCGGTCCCGGTTTGACCCATGAATTATACGAGTCCTTTGACGGTTATTTTCCAAACGAAAGCATTGAATACATTTATTACGACCAGTTAGGCTCGTATTACAGCGACCAACCCAACGACAACAGTTTGTGGACTAATGAACGTTTTGTGGAAGAGGTCGAGCAAGTACACATCGCATTAGGTTTGGACAGTTCTAATTTTTACCTGATGGGACAATCTTGGGGCGGAATCCTAGCAATGGAATATGCTTTGAAATACCAAAAAAACCTGAAAGGCTTAATTATTTCGAATATGATGGCGAGTGCTCAGGAATATAACGCTTACGCAAAAGACGTTCTGGCACCGCAAATGGATTCTAAAATCCTAAAGCAATTACAGGATATCGAAAAAAATAATGATTTTGATAATCCAAAATACAGCGAATTACTTTTCGAACATTACTACACGGAACATATTTTGAGAATGCCACTCAAAGAATGGCCAGAATCCATAAACCGCTGTTTCAAGCACATTAATCCTAATGTATATGTGTTTATGCAAGGCCACAGTGAATTTGGTATCACTGGAAATGCCTCCCTTAAAAATTGGGATGTCAAAGCCAGACTAAAAACTTTGACCGTTCCTACCTTGAGCATTGGTTCTAAATACGACACGATGGATCCCGAACACATGAAATGGATTGCGAACGAAGTCCAAAACGGACGTTTCCTGTTTTGCCCTAACGGAAGCCACCTTTCGCAATACGATGACCCAAAAACGTATTTCCCAGGCGTGATTAAGTTCTTGAAAGATGTGGATGATGGGGAGTTTAAAAAAGGTTAAATAAAAGCATACTATAAAAAACCACGAATTGATTTTCGTGGTTTTTTGGTTTTTAGTCAAGAACAATAAACTCAAAAATCAAATTTAATGACAGTAAACTACTTATTACGTAAACCCATAATCCCACCAATTAAA
>NZ_RYDN01000061.1:0-3443 GCF_003968735.1 Flavobacterium sp. RSP49
CTTTATAAAAATCTAAAATATTCATATCAAATCTGTTTAGATTTTAAAGATACAAAATGATTAGGTGTTAATACGGACAAGCATATTATTTTTTAAAGAAAAAAATAAAAAGGATTTTCATTACTATCTGGGCTATTAGAGCAGAAGTACGAAGAAATCTAGTGTAATTCGAGAAGACAAAATAAATCTTAGGATTCAAGAACTCAAATTTTAGAAATCGGCGTCAAAAGATATTTTTTGAGCATCTCCATCTGTGTTCATTACACCTGCTTTTTGATATTCAGCCACTTTCTTTTCAAAGAAGTTTGTTTTTCCTTGAAGTGAAATCATATCCATAAAATCAAATGGGTTTGTAGTGTTATATTCTCTGTCGCAACCTAATTCGACTAATAATCTGTCAGCAACAAATTCTAAATACTGTGTCATTAACACCGCATTCATTCCTATCAAACTCACAGGAAGTGATTCCGTAATAAATTCTCTTTCAATATTTAAAGCATCGACGATAATACTTCTGATTCTTTCTTTTGGCACTTTATTCACCAAGTGGTGGTTGTGCAAATGCACGGCAAAATCACAGTGAACTCCTTCGTCACGAGAAATCAATTCGTTAGAAAACGTCAATCCTGGCATTAAACCACGTTTTTTCAACCAATAAATAGAACAAAATGCTCCCGAAAAGAAAATTCCTTCCACTGCTGCAAAAGCGATTAACCTTTCAGCAAATGAATCCGATTCAATCCATTTTAAAGCCCAGTCCGCTTTTTTCTTAATTGCAGGAAAAACTTCTAAAGCATTGAATAATTCATCTTTCTCCACTTCATCTTTTACATAGGTATCAATCAATAACGAATAGGTTTCGCTGTGAATGTTTTCCATCATGATTTGGAACCCATAAAAGAATTTCGCTTCCGCATATTGCACTTCGTTTACAAAATTTTCAGCCAGATTTTCATTTACAATACCATCTGAAGCTGCAAAAAATGCTAAAATATGCTTGACAAAATAACGTTCATCATCAGAAAGTTTATTATTCCAGTCATTTAAATCTTGTGACAAATCGATTTCTTCAGCCGTCCAGAAACTGGCTTCCATTTTCTTATACCATTCCCAAATATCATGGTGTTTTATCGGAAAAATTACGAAACGATTTTTATTTTCTTGTAAAATTGGTTCAACTTGCGTCATTATAATTGTTTGTTTTTTTGAGGTTTTAACAAATTTTTAAGCTTTTTGAGAGATACAAAGGTTGTAAAATATTGCGGTTAATAAAAGCCAAACTTATTCACAATCGCCTATAGTTTTTAACAAATAGAGAAATTAAGACATTTTTCATACAAATTTTAAAACACTTAAATTCAGTATTTTAAACAATAATTAAAGGGATGGTGCACCGTAAAATATAGTTTTTTTAAATAATTAAACAAGAAAAACAGAATTCTTATTTACTTATTTTTTCATGTCTTGCGCCACCTTTTCAAGTTCAGCATACCAGTCTTCGCCAAATTTACGAATCAGGGCTTCTTTGACAAATTTGTATACCGGAACTTCAAGTTCCTGACCTAAAGAGCAGGCCGGATCACAAATATCCCATTTGTCATAATTAACAGCGGCAAACTCCGTAAAATCTTTCACCCGAACTGGATACAGATGACAAGAAACTGGTTTTTTCCAACTAATTGCTCCTTGATTATAGGCTTGCTCAATACCACATAGAGCGGTCTTACCATCAAAGATTGCGTAGGCACAATCTTTGTCGTCAATCAATGGCGTTTCAAGATCACCATCGGTACCTTTTACCCAAGTTCCTTGCGCTTCAATTGCAGCAATTCCTTGTTTGCGTAAAAAAGGCTTGATCTTTGGATAAATAGATTCGAGGATTTGAGTCTCCTCAAAACTCAATGGTGCGCCAGCATCACCATCAACGCAACAAGCGCCTTTACAAGCAGTCAAATTACAAACAAAATCTTTTTCGAGCAAGTCTTCTGAGACTATGGTTTTTCCTAGTTGAAACATTTCGCAAAGATATTCAAGAAATTTGAAAAAAGCACCTCAGCAACTCATAAATTCGAAAACAAAACCAAATAAAATTAAAAAGCTATTCCTGCAATAATCAGGGAAATTATCTACTTTTACCATAAATAAAAAAAGTCTGTTATGGAATTCGATATTCGAGAAATAATCACCGTAGGAATGGTACTTTTTGCCGTAATTGACATCGTGGGATCCATCCCGATTATCATTGATTTAAGAGCAAAACACGGACATATTGAATCCGAAAAAGCATCCATTGTAGCGGCCGTCATCATGATTGTTTTTCTTTTTGCCGGAGAAGAACTCTTAAAACTAATTGGAATTGATGTCAATTCTTTTGCTGTTGCAGGATCTTTTGTATTGTTTTTCTTGGCATTAGAGATGATTTTAGGAATTCGGATTTACCGAGACGAAGAAGCCAGTTCTGCCTCTATTGTTCCCCTTGCCTTCCCTTTGATTGCCGGCGCCGGAACAATGACCACCTTACTTTCTTTACGCTCCCAATTTTATACCATAAATATTGTAATTGCCATTTTATTAAATATTATTTTGGTCTATATCGTTTTAAAATCATCCTCAAAAATAGAAAAATTATTAGGCGAAAACGGACTTGGTGTAATCAGAAAGACTTTTGGCGTAGTACTTCTGGCTATTGCTGTTAAATTATTCGCTGCGAATGTTAAAGGTTTGTTTCTCTAAAATATAATTTCTTAAATTTGCTATAAAATTATAGTAAAATAAAAAATTTGATTTTTTTGGAACATTTTATTCTAAATAAAAAACACCCCCTAACATCTGCATTTTTTACCAAAAACAAAAACATTTTATGAAAATTTTCACTAACATCTTGGTATTTTTAGCAATAGCGCTAATCCTATTTAATGTTACTTTACTGGATTTCAAAAATCCATTTCAAGGAGATAGCGTAGTTGCATTTATCGGAATGGCAGCCTCTTTTTGTGCTGTATTGATTCTTCTAATATTCAGAATGTCAAAGAAAATAGAAGAAAAAACAAACGAAAAATAGCCTTGATCTTTGATGTACTTATCCTTGGCGGTGGCGTATCTAGCATGTCATGCGCTCTAATTTTGGGTTCTGCAAACAATAAATCCTTTGTGTCTAATAAAAAAATCGGGGTATTTACCCATCAAAAAACCTCAGCCCTTAAGGAAGCGCTATTCAATAATGTCTACGGAATCCCCGCAGGCACATTAGGCACTGAATTATTGAAAGAAAGTACAGGACATCTTTTAGAAAAATATCCGCACATTACACAAATTCCCAACGAAAAAGTACTAAAAATTGAGGACGCCGCTCCTGAGTTTGCTGTCACTTGTCTTGTCCTGAATAACCGATACAGATTATTAGATAAAAATATTTAATTAAACACTTGCAAAAACGTTTTTGC
>NZ_RYDN01000062.1:0-3002 GCF_003968735.1 Flavobacterium sp. RSP49
CCAAACGTCAGTTCGAGTGCGAAGCGTATCGAGAACCGTTTTTAATTCAAAATTTTCTTGTTCTCGATACGATCCCGACCGAAAGCGGGATCACTCGAACTGACGAAAATTATCATCAAAAACTAATTATACCCGGCGTGATATTTTAATCGATTTTATGTAAACCTACACAATCGATTTACTTTTTACAATGAAAAATCAAAACGCACAACCGCATGAATGGATTGAGTCGTTTTAATAAACAAGCTGTAATCATCCGATTATACGCTGGATGACAGCTATAGTCCCGAGAAATATTATCGATACTGTTTTTTATAATATGACGCGTATTCACCGGAAGTCACATGATGCAACCACTCCGTATTATTCAAATACCAATCAACGGTTATTTCCAATCCCTGCTCAAAAGTAACAGAAGGTTTCCAACCTAATTCCTTGTTTATTTTAGAAGCATCAATTGCATAGCGCAAGTCATGTCCCGGTCTGTCTTTTACGTAAGTGATCAATTGTGCGGAGGTTCCGGGAGTGCGTCCCAATTTACCGTCCATAATGGTACATAACAACCGAACCAAATCAATATTTTTCCATTCATTAAAACCTCCAATATTATAAGTTTCGTGATTTTTTCCGGTATGGTACACCAAATCTATGGCTCTGGCGTGATCGATTACAAATAGCCAATCTCTGGTGTAATTCCCATCACCATAGACCGGCAACGGCTGGTTGTTGATGATGTTATTGATAAATAAAGGGATTAACTTTTCCGGAAAATGATTGGGACCATAATTATTCGAACAATTTGTCAGGACAAAAGGAAACTGATACGTTTCGCCGTAAGCTCTTACAAAATGGTCGGAACTTGCTTTGGAAGCAGAATATGGAGAATTAGGGTCGTATGCTGTCGTCTCCGTAAATAGCCCTTCGGCTCCTAAAGAACCATAGACTTCATCCGTGCTGATGTGGTAGAATCGTTTGCCTTCTGGTGCATCGAGCCATTGTTTTTTAGCGGCATTCAGTAGGTGTACGGTCCCAAAAACATTGGTCTTTACAAAGGCCAGAGGATCTTTGATAGAACGATCCACATGGGATTCAGCGGCAAGATGGATTACTCCGTCAAATTCGTGTCTTTCAAATAAATCTGCAATAAAATCTTCGTCCGTTATGTCTCCTTTTATAAACGTATAATTGGGTTCATTTTCGATGTCAACACTGTTTTCTAAATTTCCGGCATACGTCAGCGCATCTAAGTTGTAGATGTGATATTGCGGATATTTAGTAACAAATAACCGGACCACATGAGATCCTATAAATCCTGCTCCGCCTGTAATTAATATTTTTTTCATGTCTATTTTTATAAAGAGTAGTCTTGATCCATACTCCTGTTAGTTACATTTTTTTGTCCCATTGCGCAAAGTCGAGAGGTAAAATTAATCATACCCAACAGCTTAATTTCTTAATGGTTTAAAAATCAATCCTAAATGAACCCTTTCAACAAGACCGGTGCGCTTTACACCGTATCGATAAAACTCTTTTCGGTTCTGTTAAAAATCAAAACTCCCACTAAAAACACTAGTATTGTAATCAAAAAAGTATATCCCAATCCCAAAACAGATATTTGTCCAACATCCAGCAGCATGTATCGTGTCGTTTCTATCACATAAGCCAGGGGATTGTAGGCTATCAGCCAGCCGTAATCCGGCAATTTTTCTTTGATGAGTGCCATTGGGTACATTACAGCAGACAAATACATCAATAATTGCACTCCAAAACCAACCAAATTACTAAAATCTCGGTATTTAGTGACTAAAGAAGAGATAAACATTCCCAGCCCCAATCCTAAAACTCCCATCATGACGATCAGTAGTGGAAAAAACAAAGTCGCTGTATTCATCCCTATGGCAGCTCCTTGGGTATAATAATAGCCGTAAAAACAAATGAATATAAAAAATTGAATTCCAAACTTCAATAAGTTGGAAACAACAATAGACAGCGGTACAATAATACGAGGGAAATATACTTTCCCAAAAATACCTGCATTACTTCCAAAGGTATTCGAGGTACCATTGAGACAGGCCGTGAAGTAATTCCAAACGGTAATACCGGCCAAATTAAACAAAAAAGGCGGCACGGTTCCGGTATTGATTCCGGCCACATTATTAAAAATAATAGTAAAAGTAATGGAGGTAAACAGCGGTTGAATCAGATACCAAAGTGGCCCTAAAACCGTTTGCTTATAAACGGTCACCACATCCCTTTTTACAAAAAGCAGCAGCAAATCTCTATACTGCCATACTTCCTTCAGGTTAAGGGAGAAAAATTTATTTTTAGGTGTTATTTCAAACAGCCAAGTGGTGGTGTTTTGTTCGGAATCGTTCATTGGTTTATGCTAAAATGCTACTTTTTGTTGTTCTTTCCGTGCGAAAAAAGTTCTGTTTTCTACTACTAAACTCAATTGTATTCTTACGAAGCAAATATAAATAATTTGCATTAAGTATTGTTTAAAAAACAACTTGTTCACATAATTCTTTTTTGCCGCGTCAGAATCGTGCGGAACAGCAGCGCTACTTAAATGATTTTCCAGAAACACTTTCTTTGCTTGTGAATCCGGCAACACCCCCAAGCCATTCCATGCAGGAACGGCATTTATCCATCGGATTACGGTGGCTGCAATTTATTGACCGGAAACGTTTGAAAACATCATGTGTAATTATACCAAACGTCAGTTCGAGTGCGAAGCGTATCGAGAACTGTTTTTAATTATACCATACGTCAGTTCGAGTGCGAAGCGTATCGAGAACCGTTTTTAATTCAAAATTTTCTTGTTCTCGATACGATCCCGCCCAAAAGCGGAATCACTCGAACTGACGAATATGATCATCAAAAATCAATTATACCCAACAGCTTACTTTTATTCCCGTTGCATGTAATTATACCAAACGTCAGTTCGAGTGCGAAGCGTATCGAGAACTGTTTTTAATTATACCAAACGTCAGTTCGAGTGC
>NZ_RYDN01000062.1:3010-3198 GCF_003968735.1 Flavobacterium sp. RSP49
GTAATTATACCAAACGTCAGTTCGAGTGCGAAGCGTATCGAGAACTGTTTTTAATTATACCAAACGTCAGTTCGAGTGCGAAGCGTATCGAGAACTGTTTTTAATTATACCAAACGTCAGTTCGAGTGCAAAGCGTATCGAGAACCGTTTTTAATTCAAAATTTTCTTGTTCTCGATACGATCCCGCC
>NZ_RYDN01000063.1:0-2763 GCF_003968735.1 Flavobacterium sp. RSP49
CTAAAAAAACCTAAAATTATTTTTGAAAATAAAGCAATATTTATTTGCAAAAGACATAGTAATCAAGCGGTCTCTCTGCGGTCGTTCCCTTTGTTCCGTTCGGCAGCTCCAGTCGGTCAACCTTACCTTTTCATCAGAACACATTTGGTAAATAAGCAATTCATTATTTCAATTTGATAATAAGGTTTCCCTCCATTCCACAGACACTTCACAGCACAAAAAAATAAGGCAGCCAAAAAATAGGCAACCTTACTTTTTCCGCTGTTCGTTCCTCATCTCCACACGTTCTCTACCCTGCGTTCGGCAGGGCTATTACATCCACAATACCGCTTCATTCCGTTACACTCCGCAAGCTACGTTCCACTGCATTCCAGCAGTATTATGTCTGTCGCCCTTTATTTTTTCAGCGGTGGCGCTCTTCGCACAGCCATCGGGGTTGGCTCCGTTAGCACTTTGCCCTAAATCAAAGAACGCCAAAGGCTGACTTATATTTTTTCCCCGCCGTTACACGCTGCTATCCCTTCTCTCCACTTCGCAAGGGCTACGTTCCGTTCTCGGTCTAGCGTGGCTGTTCGATTGCCGCAACACCGCCACATCGCTCCTCACAAAAAATTCCGTAAAAACTCCATTTTTTGTTGCGGTGCTTGGGGGTGTTTGATTGCCGATTACAAATGAAGCATCCCAGAAAAAAGTCTACACAAGAAACATCCTGCTACTAAAAAAATAAATAAAAAGAAAGCAAAGGTAAGTTTCGGTTTCAAAAAGTAAAGTTCAAGCCCTACGGGTTTTTGAAAAAATCTCCACCCTTACATTTCCAATTCAACATTTGATTACACGATGACGATTTCATTTCATAAGAACAGTTGGGTAGTATTTTTTCAAAAAAACTTGACTCCTTTTGAAACCTCCACTGATACGACGACTTTCTTTTTTTTTCTTTTTTTCTTTTAAAAATGATATGGTGCGGAGCGTAGCGACAGCATCATTTTAAATCCGAAACTATGCCAAATTTCATCGTCAAAACCCACAGAAAGAATGTTGTTTATACAGGAAATCAAATTTACATTCTCAACAAAGGATTGAATAGTGGAAAGCCACAGAAAGAACCATTTACAAATAGTTTTGTAATTATTTTTCAAAACACAGAAGATGCCGAAACGATTTATTGGTTAGCGTATAGCCTTTGGAAAGCTAAATTCTGGCATCAGACACTTTGTGGTTCTGTAATTCCATTTTTACGTCTTCCAGAGTTCAAGAAAAATTTTATTCCAAAGGTTACTGAAATGATTTTAGATTTTGAGCTGCATAAAAAACAAGTAAACACATTGAGACTATTAGAACAAAAAGAGCAACATTTTCAAAAGAACTTGACTTTAATAAATGAATTGAGAAGAGCAATTTTACATAATTACTATAAATTGTAATCTTGCATATGATTAACCTTTATTCCGTACTTGTTTGCACTATATGTCACATATAAGTCCCCATTATAGATAAATTGATGCAAAATAAAAAAAGCCCTCTCAAATGAAAGGGCTTAATTTGCAACATTGCAAACTTTGCAGTATTGCAAACTGATGGTTTTTTAGAAAGTCTCTTGGATCTTTAAAGCATTACCAGCATTGAATAAGTAATAATTGGAACCTACCATTTGATAAAATTCTATTCCAATACTACCCAAAACAGCTACGTTTGTTGTTAATGTTGGAGCACCCGGTAAAGTGGCAATAACATCAATTGGAGAAGTTACAACGTCAACTGGTGTATAATTAGAATAAGCAATATTTGATATTTCATTCAAAATTGGCTCGGCAGGTTCATAAGCTCCAGTAATAGGATTATAAACAGTATCTGAAACAACAGATAAAGCATTGATGATTCTGAAATGAGATGCTCCTGATGGAATATTCAAATAATTAAGAGGATTAAAAGACGGAATACTAAAAGTACTCTCGTTTCTATCAACCGTTGCAGATAATGTAAATGGAGCACTGAAAACGCCATTAAACGAAATGTTACGATTGAAATCCAAACCTTTCAAATATTGTGGTTGTTGTGAAACCAAAACAGCTCTTTGCCCTCTCGCTTCTGAACCATCTTCAATATTGATTTTCTTCATAATTGCAGTAAGTCGTCCCGTTAGTTGACTATCAGGCATTTGTTTCATCAATGCCGATAAACCAATTCTTAATGATTTACCCGCATTTGCACAAGCTGCAAACTCACTCATATTTTCACGAGTACGAATAAAACCAGGTGCCGTTTTTACTTGTTCCGCAGTTGGTCCACCTTTTAGACCTGCAAAGTAACCTTCGTTACCTTTAATTTTGAAGTGTCTCACTTCTCCTAAAGTTCCGACATATTTAATATGCCCTTTCTGTCTTGCCATTTTTATGTGTTTTAAATTAAAAATATTTATTAAATTTACACAGTAAAATACTAACAATCAATTACTTAATAAATGCAATTTGAAGCATTTTAACGCTAATGAACTTATGACAAGAAATATTATTCTGAAAGCGAAGAAATTCGTAGATGGAGACGGACTTATTGCAGAGGATTATCTAACAAAAAGAGAGTTTGAAATTCGATTATATGGTATTGATGCACCAGAAATGAATTATTGTAATAAAATAAAAAAGGACGAAAAAGAACTACATATTCCAGCAGCATTTTTAATTAAGCTAGTGTCCCGTCCTGAAATAGCGATACACAAAAAGTATCCTAATGGAAAAACATGAAGAAACACGCTATGTGAAGCGG
>NZ_RYDN01000064.1:0-2710 GCF_003968735.1 Flavobacterium sp. RSP49
TTAAATCTTTTTTTGAAAATAAATTTTCCTTTTGATCTAACTAACTTGCCAGTATTTTAAAGAACTTCTAAACCATTGCGGGTGCAAAACTACACCCTTTATTCGCTTTTACAAGCTTTTTAATTTCTTTTTTTTAAACTTTTCTTAACTTTTTCTTTAACTAGCTGATATCTCGTTTTTTGAAGATCAAAGTTTTTTTGTCTATAATCCCCTCCTACACCAAAGCACGCCCTTTATCCCACTAAAATGACTATTTATACTGCAGTACCAACTCTTCGATCCCTATTCTTTCTCTAATAAATATCTCGAAATTTGACAATAGTTCGACTTTTACACGCTATTCAATGCGCTTTCCTGTTTCATAGGATCCCGCACCGCTAGTATTGAAGCCTGTAATTAATCCAACTAATGGTTTTGTCCTATATCATGTAAGCGCTAAATTGTACTATCGCTTTTATATCCTATATATAAGGTATCAATATATACATCAAAACAACTAAAAGTTCTCGATTAACGCAGTTCGCGTTAGGGATAGTAGTGGAAAGCCCGCAAGAAAGTGGCGTGCAACGCAACTTTATGAGGACTTGTAGCGGATAGCACGACTCCATATATAAAAAGAGGCTACTAAGCGCTATAGTAATTGCCTCTTTTTTATATGGAGGAACGCCCAAATAATAGCACAACGCCTTTAGTTTTCACCCTTTATAGTGTCAATATTAGAAATTACGGATTTGTTTTGTATCAAAATGTCATTATGACTGGCATTTTGATCTTTTGATTTTATTAAAGGCCAGGTGTTTTCGTGTTTCGTTTCAGTAATATGAATTTGCCTGTAAGTTTTTTCCGTTAAGAATAAAACTAAGATGACCTTTTTGTAAATCGTTTGTTAGTCTGCTTTCCGCTTTCTCTAATTCATCTTCAGGTATTAAAGTATAAGTATCATTATCGCAAACAATAACAGTCCCAGCACCGTAATTCTCCTTATCATCATCCGGATCTGATTCAAGTATATCTATATCAGCTCCATAGACATCTCAGTCAAAATCTTTTTGATTCAATTGTGTAACATTATTGATTTCGACCGGTACTTTTTTCTTAGACATATCGTCCATATCGATATCTGATTCTTTATGAAACTGGCTATAAATACCTTCACTTGGAGTATACAATAAAGCATCTGGCACTTTATTTTTATCTTTCTTTCCGGATTTTTTTTATCAAAATTCAACTTATCATCTGCACTATTCATTAAACACTTATTTAATTGATTTACAATACACTAATCTACTTAATTTTAAATAAAGTACCAGTAGTATTACGTATAAATTAAAAAATATCTTTAGAATATATTGTTAAGCTCATTTTTGAGGATCTTGGCGGTAGCAAAAACAATATTCCTTGTAAAATTAATTACCCCCTATAACCCAGTTCTGAAAATGGGACATTCAGTCAACACTAGCTCTACAAGAAAAGCCTTGAACTGTTCTAGTCGCGGCTTTTAAAGGGCTTTCTGGCCTAGTTTGCTAAATGTTGGCAACAGTAACTAATTTAGATATTGGTCTACTTCAATAATTTCAATACTTGGATGACAATCCAAATAATCTTTTAATGCTCGTATATGTCCGGCTCCGTATAATACCAGAGCTTTTTTAGGATTATTTTTTAAAATATCCTGAATGATGTTTTTATATATGTTTGTATTCCTAATCATATTATCGTGAGCATAAAAAACACCGTTTTGATTTGAATCAATATCTAAAAAAGCAGTAATATTTCCATAAAAGATGTCATTTAGATATGATTTTGAATTAATTTTTTTAAAAGCATCAACCATTGTCATTTTTGGTATTTCAATATTTATCTTTTGAATTTTGATGCCTATTAGTTTGTCATGTTCAGAAAAAACTGAAGGCTTTTTGGTTTCTAAAAAATTCTGATACAAATTAATTTTATTTCTATATTCTACGTACGCTTTTTCATTAAATGAATTTTCAGAATCTTGTTGCCAATCTACACAGGTTACTCCAGTTTTAAATTTTAGATTTTCGGCTAATTTGATTCCAATTTGAAATATTTCATTTTTTATTTTTAGCGCTTTGTCATCTTGATAGGCAACAAAAATGCTATCCCAATGCCGTTGTCGACTGGGTTGGTTTTCCACATATATTTTTTCAGGATTGTAAGCTTTCAATTTTTTTAATAGTAAATTCAATTCGGCTTGTTTCTTAGGGTTTAAAACATCATCTGAAACTTTATTTTTATCAGATGTTGCACCAAAATGATAAGTTCCTAATAATAGAACTTTTGTTTTTTCTTGTCCAGTTGCGTAAAGTGAAAATATGAGCGAAAGGATTAAAAGTAAAACTTTAGAATACTTCATAGTATTGTGTTTATGTTTTATTGATGCCAGCGTCAGTTTTTCCAAAGGATCGGGATAAAAACCTCCAAGCGAACTGTGTTTTGTTACTCATTGAATAAATATATGTTATTTAAACTATAATTAAAACTCGTTCTTGTAAAAGTCGCTTATGAATATTAAAATATAACAGTCCGTAAAAAGGGTTGAAAATTGTTTTTAGTATCCCAAAAAGCAAAGCCAGTACTCTTTATTTGTTACAGCCTTTTCTTGCTTCGATAGCGCATTCTATGATAAAAAACAAGTGATGTTTTAAAAATTAACAGGCAAATTTATATGTGTTTATGTATGGAG
>NZ_RYDN01000065.1:0-2365 GCF_003968735.1 Flavobacterium sp. RSP49
GTTTTTACCTTGCCCGATAGTATTAATTCTCTAGCAATATATCAACCTAAAATAGTGTACGATACTTTGTTTGAAGCTACTTGGGAAACGCTTCAAACTTTTGGCAAAGCCAAGGAAATGCAAATGGGAATGATAGCGGTTTTGCACACTTGGGGACAGCAATTGAGTGTGCATCCACACCTGCATTGCATTGTTCCCGGTGGTGGCGTGAATAAAAACGGACAGTGGCAAAATAGCAGAACCGATGGTAAATTCTTGTTTCCTGTCAAGGCATTATCGAAAGTCTTTAGGGCTAAATATTGCGCCAAACTCAAAGCAAAATTACCTATCCAATACGAACAAATCCGGCGGGATTTATGGCGTAAGCCTTGGGTTGTATTTGCTAAGAAACCTTTTGGAAGTCCAAAATCAGTGGTGGAATATTTGGGAAGATACACTCACAAAATCGCCATTAGCAATCAAAGAATCAAAAGTATAGACAATGAAAACGTGACTTTTGAGTACAAGGATTACCGAGTGGCTGGAGCCAAAAAGTTGATGACACTCACGCACAAAGAGTTTATTCGCCGATTTTCATTGCATATTTTGCCCAAACGTTTTGTAAAAATAAGGCATTATGGTTTTTTGAGCAGCACTTGGAAGCGACAAAAGCTGAAACTTTTACAGGAAAAACTTAGGGTAAAAGTTTTAGAAAAAGTAGAAAAGAAGCCCTTTTTACCCAAGTGTCCGTGTTGTAAAACAGGAAATTTACACCGAATAGCAGTCTTTGACCAGCGTGGTCCACCTGCTTGGTATCTTGGCGGTAGCCAAAACACCATTCCTTGTAAAAGCTAAATTATGGGTAAGGGAACTTGTGTTCAAAAGTGAAGGAAAACACGAAAAAAACCAAACTAAAACCACGCTACAAAAAAAGAGGCTCGCTTGCCTCTTGTAATTCTCTCTAAAAACTTTACGACAACTCCATAGTATTAACGGACGTACAATCGGTTCCGTTCAACCCGGGTTTCATTGTTCGTGCTGCGCACGCAACGAATCCCTAGCTGTTGGCAGACGTATTTTATTTGATTCTATTCAATTCAATTTGTCCATATACTGCTTGGATTGCCTCAAAAACCTCATTTTGATTTTCGATTTCTGTCCAACCTTTATTTGCTAATTCAATTCTAACTTCTTGTTCAGATTTTCCTTTTACAAATTGATAATAAGAATAATCTAAAACTTCTGTTGGTATTCTTTCCAATTGGTAAGAAGTTATAGTTGAAACTAATCTCAAATAGGCAATAGCATATGTTAAACCTAATTGAAGAATCCAACTTATAATTAATCCAATCCAACCTGTATTTAATGTTTTGATTGTTAGTCCTTCAGTAAATCTAATTTTCATAAACTCAAGAAAACCAATTCTATCATAGTTGTTTTCTCTTAAAATAATTTCATATTGAAAATATTGATTAGATAAATATGTAATAATTATCATTGCAATCAATAAAAAATTTAATTTTTGAAAATCAGTAAAATTTGATGTTTTTATCAATAGTTTTAATGCAAAAGCAATTGCTATACCAACCAAAAATTCAAACAAACCAATAAAGTATATTCCGCGAATTGAAACTTCTGCTATTACAAACCCAAGAATTAGTGAAGTTATTATTCCTCCAATGGTTGGAATTAAAAAATTTGGTTTTTTAGATTCTAAAGGTTTAGGTAATATTTCAGGAATTACATAATCATCCCAATTATTTTTCTTTTCAGTCTCCTTTTCAAGTTGATTTAAAGCGTTTCGGTCAAATTCGTTTTCGGTTTCTTTTAAAGCGTGTATAAATAATTTTACTCTTTTTGAGTTTCTGCCATTATCCCACATTTCATTTCCTAAAGATTCACTTTTCACTTCTAAACTACCAAAATTATAAGTAGCTGTAATTATTTCGGTCCATTGTTCAATTCCTAATGCTTTTTCTTTACGTTTTGCTTCTATCTTATTTTCATCTTTGAAAACAATATCCCAGTCTAATTTTTGAAATGTTTTTTCAGCAATTGGAATAAAAACAGTTTTATTAAGAGAAGTTCTAACTTCTTCTTTATAATTCGGTGTCCAATTAAAACTATGTTTCTTTTTAATAGTTTTCTCGTAAATTTTTAATTTTTCTTCCATTTATTTTTTTGCGGTTTTTCGGGGAATATGTCTGCCAACGTTCCCGCGCTACAAGCAGTTTGGGACTAAATTAAGCCCATTCTTCGGATTTGCCAAATCTTTCAAATACAAAACCAATTTCAAATTATGCCTAATACCCAAATTGCTTGTAGCGTGTGTTGAACTAAACCTTCGGTAGCACCATTGTAGATTTTGATTATCTTACGAAGATAA
>NZ_RYDN01000066.1:0-2090 GCF_003968735.1 Flavobacterium sp. RSP49
TCATACCAGTTTTTCACCGGTAGTTGTGAGCAGAAAATTGTGGCTCTTTTTTGATTTCTATCCTCTACCAAATCCATCAATATCATTTGCTTTTCATTGCTGATGGCTTGCAATCCAAAGTCATCGATAATTAACAGATCATGATTCTCAATTTTGATGAGTTCTCTAATGTAGGAACCATCAGCTTTTGCCATCATTAATTTTTGGAAGAGTTTGCCCAAATTGTAATAAAGTACTTTGTATCCTTTGATGCAGCTTTGGTGTCCCAAGGCCGTTGCCAAAAAGCTTTTTCCGGTTCCAGTACAACCTGTAATAATAACATTTTCATTTCGGTCAATAAAAGAGCAGTCCGATAAACGGCTCAGCAGATTCCGGTCGAGATTCCGGTCATCGGTATAGCTTATCTCCTCTAAAGATGCCTGATAATGGAACTTTGCATTTTTGAGTAACCGCTCGGTTCGGCTGTTGTTGCGCTGATTGTCCTCGGATTCAATGAGCCAGGCAATAAATTCATCGTTGCTAAAAGTGTCTTGGTTTCTGGTTTCGAATGAGGATTCATAGGCTCGTTTCATTCCCTTTAGACGCATTTTCTGCATCTTTTCGATAGTGGCATTGGTGTTCATATTTTGATTTGATTTAAAATGTTAAGCATAATATTTTGATCCTCTGATATTGTCATGATTAGAGATCGAGACGTTGAATAAATCCAGCTGTTCTTCTTCTTTATCAAGGCCTCTGTCTAAAATATTTTTGATAGAATTATAGCTTACCGCATCGTAGCTCAGGGCGCGTTTACAGGCATTATTCAGGCGTTCTTTTCCTGTTTTGGTAGCCATGGCCAATATGCCCATGCAACTCTTATAACTCTGTTCTGGATACTGTTTTTTATCCAATATTTTCTCGATGTATTCTTTTGTCGAAGCGCCTATCTTTTGCGCCCAAGAGATAAAATATTCTGAACTCCAATCGGCATTGTAGGTATGATTCACAGGCATGTGCTCCTTTAGTGTCACATAATGATACCTTTTACGACTGCGCGGATGAAGCGCAATGCGGGATTGATTGTGATAGATTTCCACGACACTTTGAGTAAGGATCATTTTTACTTTCTTTCCAATGTAGGCATTGGGAACGCTGTAATAGTTTTTGTCGGATGAATAATAGACATGGCAATTCTTCTGTACCGTTGCCATTTTGTAGTCTCTGAGTTCATATTTCTCCAAAGGCAATGGCTTTAAAGCATCTTTCTCTATTTCTAAAAAAAGAGCGGTACGACTGTGTTGTTTTTTCTGAAAAGGGGTTTGATTGTAAATCAAAAGAAGCTCCTTTATAGCCAAATTTAATTCAGCAATACCATAAAATTCTTTATCCCTGAGAACTGCATGGATGCGAGTGTAAGTGATATTTACGGCACCTTCAACCAAGGATTTGTCCTTGGGTTTCAGGGCTCTGGCCGGCATGATGGAAGTATCATAATGCGAAGCAAAACAGGCGAACTGTTCGTTTATATGGGGTTCATATTTATTGGATTTGGTTACTGCTGATTTCAGGTTGTCGGGAATAATGCAGGCCGGAACGCCTCCTAGGTAATGCAGACAATTTTGAACACTACCTATAAAATCAGGTATTTGTTGAGAAAAAGAGGCTTCTACGTAAGTATATTGGCTTGCGCCAAGGGTGGCAACAAAGACTTCCACGGGCTTTATTTCTCCTGTTTCCCTGTCAATGATATGGAGTTTCTTACCGGCATAATCAATGAAAAGTTTTTCCCCAGCCTTATGGGTAGTGGGCATATACCCCTGCGATTTCTGGTTCCATTTTTTGTAATGTTCACAGAATTGGCTGTACATAACCCCTTGTGGATACTTTGTTTTATATTCGTCCCAGAGTATATGGCGGGTAACTCCAACACGTTTTAATTCCTTTTCGAGATAAGGAAAAAAGGAGTATAAATCCTTATGAATCTGCTCTCTATTGGTAGGATTTAACTCGGTAGAAACTTCAAAAAGTTCTGATAAATCTTCTCCCTTGAGTTCAAGAAGTTCCTTTAAGCAAATCCCCGAAGTTTCAATCACACCAAGATATTTGAC
>NZ_RYDN01000067.1:0-1633 GCF_003968735.1 Flavobacterium sp. RSP49
TTACCATAGGAACTCATGAGTCTCAATAGTCCCAGACAAGCAGTATAAGACTGATCAATTATCAGCTTACTGTTCATCACCTTTTTGAAAAATTCAAAAGTATTGGGGCCGTTTTCTTCTGCTTTTTTGAGATAATATTCCGGACTCCATCCACGTTGATTTTTAATGATCTGATGTCTTTCGGGCATATGCTCCGTGATACTGGTATAACCATGGCTGGTGTAATTCCTAGTATGCACAGCAATCCTTTGTGCATCGCAATAGATCTCCACGACATCCTGATCATAAGCAATGCGTACCTCTTTTCCAATGTAACGATAGGGAACAGAATAAAAGTGCCAGTCTTCACCCACCAGTACATGGTAATGCTTTTGAA
Organism: Flavobacterium sp. RSP49; assembly: GCF_003968735.1. Classification (NCBI taxonomy): domain Bacteria; kingdom Pseudomonadati; phylum Bacteroidota; class Flavobacteriia; order Flavobacteriales; family Flavobacteriaceae; genus Flavobacterium; species Flavobacterium sp. RSP49. The sequence goes on from NZ_RYDN01000067.1 coordinate 377, forward strand.
CCTTTGCTTTGGTATAATGTCTGATACTGTATGGGGATTCTGGAAGGGGCTGTAGTAGTGTTTTTTCCTCGCTTTTAAACAACTCGAGTCTACTGTATACTTTCTTCTGAAAGTTCAGCTGATGATGATAATCAAGTTTTTCTCTAATGGCCTTGTTTAGTTCAGTAAGACTATGAAAAGTATCATTACGTAGGCTAGCATAAATACGTCTATAGGTAATCTTTACGTTATTCTCAACAGAGGGCTTGTCCTTGGGCTTATACGGGCGAGCCGCAAGCAGTGCGATATTATTGTGGTTGGCCCATTGCTCGAGCATATCAGTAAATACAGGTTCATATTTACAACTTTTGGATACCCATTGCCTCATGTTATCTGATTTAACAGTCAAGGGAACACCTCCAAAGTATTCAATGGTATGATTCAACGCTTTAACTACTTGAGGCAGTTTTGCATCCGGTAAGGCCTCTACATAGCCATAGCCACTAAAGGGAAGAATAGCAACATATACAGGGCATGCAATTAGTTCACCAGTTGAAGTATCCACATAGTGAAGCATATCCCCAGCAAAATCAACTTCAAGCAGCTTTGCAGGAGTGTGGACAAAATGCATCACAGCATTGTTTACCTTCTCCTGATCTTGTAAGAGTTCACAAAATCTAGAATATTGAAAACCTTCAGGATATTCTTTAATATATTCTTCCCAAAGTAATAGACGTGTTACACCAGTTCGATTAAGTTCCTTGCTGAAGTAACCGATCAGATTATTAAAATGAACTTTTCGGGGATCAGTATCTTCCGATACAACAGGCTTTAAAAGACCTAGTATTTGTTCAAGTTCCTGATCTGAACGCTTTAGTAATTCTTTGAAATCAACTCCTGTTTGCGTAAATTTCAGCAAATACCCTGCAATTGTCCTTCTAGAAATTCGAACTTCTTTTTCTATGGTACGCTGTGAAGCACCACGTTCTAAAAATAAAAGTACCTGTCTTATCTTAATCATACTAAGTGGTTTATTTGCCATATTGCAAGTGGTTTTTTGATTACAAACCAAACTTATGCTATATGACGGTTAAATCTCTACTTAGTGAGATAAAGGATCTGGAATAGGTGGTGCACTTTGTGTCGGAATGTCAGTCCTTTACAAGTATTAAATCAGGAGAAAAGTGGTGTACTTTGCTCCGGAATAAGTGGCGACCTTTGCAGCGGAATAATTGGTGTACTTTGAAGCGGAATGGGTGGTGTACTTTGCAGCGGAAT
>NZ_RYDN01000068.1:0-1385 GCF_003968735.1 Flavobacterium sp. RSP49
ATCTAAAATATTCATATCAAATCTGTTTAGATTTTAAAGATACAAAATGATTAGGTGTTAATACGGATAAGCATATTAAATTTTAAAGACTATTTGAAGCAATTCATTTCATAATCTTTTATTAATTCAATTACTCCTTCTTCACCGTTAATTCTTAATTCTTTACTTTCAACTTTACTTATTGTATTTGGACAGTCAGTAATTTCTCTGCTAATAACTTTTTTTGAAATAAGTCTACCTAATCCCATTGCTTCCATATAAGAAACTTTACCATCATCTGGCCTTACAATAATATAAAAATTTATAGATGTATAACCTGATTTTATAAATCGAAATAATTTTAATTTATTTTTATATAAAGGTTGTGCAAAAATTTTGTTTTCAACATTTTCATAATTATACTCTTTGTTTTCATAATTAAAACTAAATGAACTTACATCATTTGGCAACAATTCTTTTTTGTTACCATTTACATCAGAAATAACTAATTTTTCTTGAAGTTTGTAATTTAGTTCTATTCTTGAGAAATAATTAATTTTCAATTCAACATTTTTCAAAGTGTCATTTTGTTTAGTTATTATTTTTAAATCTGTTACTTGCGAAAATGATTTATTAATTCCTACGATAAGCACAATTATAATTACTAATTTTTTCATTTCTTATTTATTTTTGGTTCTTAAATTTAATTTATTCAGTATTATTTTAGTTTTTTTCGGTTAAGGTTTCTTGCAACGTCCCCGCGCTACAAGCAGTTTGGGACTAAATTAAGCCCATTATTCGGATCTGCCAAATACAAACCAATTTTTCCATCAAGCCAAATCCCCAAATTGCTTGTAGCGTGTGTTGAACTAAACCTTCGGTAGCACCATTGTAGATTTTGATTATCTTACGAAGATAACTAAAATAGTATAGTATGACTACAAAAAAAAGCATCCCGATGCCTTAAGAGAAAACAAAATCCTGAACCAAGCCAAGCGGGAAGTTCCTGGTTTTGAGGAATTGCTCCAACGTTTTGAGCGTACGGTTTCGGTTTTGGGCCGAAGTGCAAGTACGTTTAATAACTATTCGCGCCATGTGGCGGCAATTTCACTGTATTTTGGTAAAATTCCCACTGAATTAGATGCTGAACAAGTACAAGACTACTTGTTTTACCAACAAAAAAAGTCTAAAACACCTTCTCAAACCTATTTTAAACACTGTGTTTACGGACTTCGTTTTTTGCTAAAATCCGAAGGTCTGCCGTATGAGTTTTTACGGTTACCTTCGATAAAACACGAGAAAAAGCTCCCTGTTGTGCTGAGTAAAGAAGAAGTTTGGGCGATGCTTCAAGGTGCCAAACTACTTAAACACAAAATCCTGATCGGTTTGCTCTATGGTTGTGGACT
>NZ_RYDN01000069.1:0-1277 GCF_003968735.1 Flavobacterium sp. RSP49
TGGTGTACTTTGCAGCGGAATGGGTGGTGTACTTTGCAGCGGAATCGTGGTGCACTTTGCAGCGGAATATCCACAAACTAGAATATTTAGTTTGCAATATGGTAAATCTTTAAAAAAAAGCGTTACTTGTTGATGTTATAAACTAGTTGTACACAATTATAAAAAAAACAGACATATGAAAGATACTGTATCTCAACAATCAACTGATGAAATAGTAATTATTGATGAATCACAAATCAAGAACTTCCAATCTTTATATTACTTAATAAAAGGTAAAAGAGATACTGATATAAAATTATTCACAGAATTCAAACAATTTTCATTCCCAGATGTTTTGGAATTAAATGATAAAATTTACAAAGTTTTAGAACTTCATAAATTGATCACAGATATTGTAAACGTAAATATTGGCTTAGAAAATAAAGAAATTAAAACATTCGGAAGTTGGAATGAATTTAAAAATACGGACTGGAATATATCTGCAAGAACAAAGTACATTACAATGGAATGGGATTTTAACCTATTGTTTCAAAATCAATTTCATAATGTACCACAAACTCATACTATGAGAGTTAGAATTGGAAATAGTTTAAGACCTAGTGAAATGATTCAAGTAGTTTTTCAAGGTGGTGACGAGTATGAACTTGAAGAAGCGCAATCACAAATGTCTTGTAAAATAGATTTTATTAATGCTCAAATATGTAATCAATTAAAAACTATTGTAAGTGAATGGTATGATGCTCTTCCAAAAAATAGCAACGAACATAAACTAATTAAATTTATTTTAAAACACGAAGTAAAATTTCAAAACCTAATAGTTTTCTCCTTCTTAACTTCTGCTATAATCTTTCTTAATTACTTATTTAGTATAAGTATGAAATATGAAATTGAAATACTGCCGAAAGATATAAACCAAAAAATGTTCTTTTTCCTCACTCTTTCAATTGGAATATTTTATTTGTTTTATAAATCAGGTCAACTTTTATCTAGCAGGATGATGAATAAGCAAATAAACAAATTGAAAAGAAATCCAATGTTTGAATTTACTAAAGGCGATAAAAATAGATTCGCAGAAGTAAAGGCAGATAACAAGAAGATTCTAAAAGGATTATTTTTTACTATATTAATTGGTTTGTCAATCAATGCCTTTAGTGCTTTAATCGGATTTATAATAGAACTAATATTGAAGTAATAACTGTGCACAACAGCTAGGGATTCGTTGCGTGCGTAGCACGAACAATGAAACCCGGGTTGAACGGAACCGATTGTACGTCCGT
>NZ_RYDN01000006.1:0-155640 GCF_003968735.1 Flavobacterium sp. RSP49
TTCAATCGAAGATATTTTCAAGATAAAACAATGGAAAGACTAATCATTGCTGGAGTTAATCATCAATGGAATGAATTATAGGTAACTAAACGGACAAGCATATAATATTAAAGATGATCATAAGTTATTAGAAACAGGAATGGTTATTTATGATGGGCTATACAGTTGGGCAACACATTTATATAAACAAAATCATTTGCAGAATAGTCCTTTTGAAAACCTGCTGCACGAAGTTTACAATAAATTTTTAAAGGAAAAGAAAAAAAACAAAAAGAAAGCTCCGGCTTGGGTCAAAGATTTGAAAAAAATTATTCAGGATCAAATAGACAATCAATTTACTTTTGACCTAAAAAAAATTTCTAGTGACTTGGAGATTAACCCTTCTTATTTATCAAGAGAATTTTCAAAATATTTTGGAGACCTCAATTTTGGAGACTATGTTAGAAAATTACGAATTGAAAAAGCAATCTCCCTTATTCAGAATTCAACGTACTCTCTTACTGAAATAGCTTATATGACCGGCTTTTCAGACCAAAGTCATTTTACGAGGATATTCAAAATACATACAGGGAAAAACCCTTCTTCCTACCGAAAAAAAAAGCAAAAAAGTAATTCAAATACAAAAAGTAAATAGCATTCTATTTATTCCTATTTCTCCCCTGTAATTTTGTAAAAAATACAAACTATTATGATTTTTTTCAAATATTTTCTGCTTGTTGCTATATTAGTGTTTTCTATACCTGCAATTGGGCAAACAACTTATCCGAAAATTACGGGATATTTTGGGATATTGCATCCCATTGTAACGGTAAGTCCGGATGGAACTAATATCAATTTTAGAGATTATTATGCTCTGGGTTTCCCAACTGGAATCAATATTTGGAAAAGTCCAAAAATTGGGTTCTCATTTGAAATTGTACCCAATATAAGAGCAGAAAACGGAATTAGTAAAGTGAATAGTTTATTATTTCATCCTGGCGTACTAGTAGCACTAGGAAACGGATACACCTTTGCAGGCAGAGCGGCATTTGAGACTAGTGGTAGGTATGGCATAACTCCAGTATTCAACAAAACAATAATAAAAAACACCAATAGCAGTTATTATGTTGCCATTCCTTTGCCAGTTCGGTTTGGCAATGATCATCCTTCCACTTTTACTGTAGCTATCCAATTTGGTATAGCCTTTTAAAACTACTTAATTTATGAAAGGAAACACTACATATACGTTAAAAATGCTAGCTGCTTATTTTAAAAAAATTAGGTTATTCAGCCTTCAGAGGTCCATTGCCACTAGTCAATTACGTGCACCTGAGATTTAGTCGAAGAAAAAAGAGATTTCGGAAAAATAAATTTAGAGTCATTTCAAAAAAAGGCACAGCATAGTATTACGAACATAACGACGACAATACATGCCGTTTTATCAATACTTGTATTGATTTACATTAAGGAAACACAAGAACAAACCTCATTTTGATTTCCGCAATAATAGGACTAATTTTAAAAATAATTTAAACGCTAAAAAAATGAACAGAAAAGATTTCTTAAAATCGAGTAGCTTGTTTGGAGCAGCAGCATTAGTGCTTCCGACTACAAACACGTTTGCTAAAAATTTAGCAGACAATTCCATTGATAAATTGGTAGATGCCAATGGTAATTATATTCAACAAACGTTGCCTTACAGCGAAAGTTTTTTGGAACCCTACATGGATGCCGAAACCTTGCACCTGCATTATACTTTTCATCACGGTGGCGCAGTAAAGGGTGCTAACAAAGATTTACAAATGATAAAGAAAGCATTGGATGAAAACAATTTAGAAACTGTTGATTTTTGGACAAAAAAGCTCTCCCATCATTTTTCATCTCACATTTTACATTCTATATTTTGGACTAATCTTACCAATAAAAACACATCACCCCAAGGTAATTTGCTAAAACGAATAGAAAAAAGTTTTGGTAGTTTCGATAGATTGAAAGTTCTAATTGCTGCCACCTCAAAAAATGTTGACGGCAACGGTTGGGGAATTCTTGCGTATCAACCTTACAGCGATAGCCTGGTAATTTTACAATGCGAAAACCACGAAAAACTTACGCAGTGGGGAGCCATTCCGATATTGGTTATTGATGTTTGGGAACACGCCTATTATTTAAAATACAAAAATAAACGAACCGATTTCGTAGATGCTTTATTCAATATCATCAATTGGGACAATGTGGCGATGAGATTGAACGATGCAGAAAATTTGATGAAATAAAATAGTAATAAAAACCAACTAAGTAACAACCATTGTATAATATCGTATTTTAAAATTAGATAAAATAACCTAACAGATTGATTTTAAACTACTGTTTACAACATTACTACTTTTTTGATGACGTTTAAAGTTTCGACTTACTTATCCTATACGTTTGGCTACTCGGTTTAAAATAAGTAGAAGTCTTTTAGAAAGATGAAAAAAATATTTTCCTGCCAGTAACCCTTCAAAAAAGAATGGTTAATTAAAATCGAATTAAATTATAAATTGTTATTTCTTCAAATCCTGCATAAAATGGTTAGAAAACAGTTCCTAATCGCCCACAAAAAACTTCATTATTTCTAATGAAGTTTTTTTATGCCTTTTCTTTAATTTACCACCCCTGCGTCAACCCGTTTTTAACAACCTCTTCGTATTTTTCTTTATCAAAACGGTATAAATTAGGGGCTTTGTGGGCTACATTACTTTTCTTCTCGTCCAGCTTATTTAATATCCCAATTGCCATTATCTTACGTAAAAAATTTCTACGGTCGAGTTTTCTGCCTAATATTGTTTCATATAATTTCTGCAACTCGGGAATCGTGAATTTTTCGGGTAATAAATTATAGCCTACCGGCATTAAATTCAATTCCATGCGAAGCGTTTCTAATGCTTTATCTAAAATTTCCTTGTGATCTAAAACCAATTCCGGCACCGCATTATGGTCAATCCATTCCACCGTTTCATTGTTACCCTCAGGTTGCGGAATCATTTTTAAAAAATCAACCAAGGCATAATACCCAACGGTTACAAAACGACTGGCAAACCATTTGCCTTCCGCTAAAGGTATTCCGTAAAAATCTAAAACGGTATTACTGACATCAACATTACACCTTCTGGCTGCTCCAAAAGTTGAAAATTGTCTCAGAAAAATCCCCCTTAGTCCCGTTCTATCATTCAAAACAGTGACGGCAGCCTGATCTATATCTTCGGTTATGGGCACAAAACCACCTGGTAAAGCCCATTTATCACTGTACTTTGTCTTTATCAATAACACTTTTAGCTGATTGTCATGAAATCCAAAAATCACACAATCTATTGATAAGCCGGGCTGATAGTTTTCCTTATTGTCTAAAATATTTTTTAACATGTACTTATTTTCTGATAATTAAAACATAATTTATTAGTATTGCAATTTAGCTCATTTTTTTAAGAAAATTAAAGAACAACACTTTTTCAAAACTCTCAACGCAGTGTTTTTCTTTTGAAAAGAAAAAACACTGCAATAATAGTACAAATCGATTGTGTAAAAACACACTTGTACTAAAAATAGTCTAAAAAAAATTATTAATCAAAAAATTATACAAAATGCATTACGAATCAAATAAATATGCACAATGCTTCAAAATAATAAATTTAATTAACGAACCCAATAATTCAAAAACAACCCAGTAAAAGACGAAAAAAAATGTTTTTATTACTTTTTGGACTGACATTAGTCTCCCAATCGCATGCTCAAGATGTAGATTATCGCGCTAAGGCAAAAAAACTAGTAGCTAAAATGAGTTTAGAAGAAAAGCTTTTTTATGTTCCGGCGAAACCGATTAGTCCACAAAAGCTGTTCAATACTGGATATTCCTACTATTTTTATGACGGATGGACCGCTTGGTTTGCGTAAAGCAGAAGGTTTTGACTTTACTAATAGTGTTCCTTCCATTTGTTTTCCGACTGCATCGGCACTTGCTTCGTCCTGGAATCCAGCATTGGTATAAAAAATGGGTGAAACCCTAGAAATCGAATCTCAGACTAACGATTTTCAAATAGTATTAGACCCCGGAGTAAATATGAAGCGATCGCCTCTTCTCGGAAGAAACTTCGAATATTTTTCTGAATATCCAGTTTTATCCGGAGAAGTTGCTGTTAGTTTTATTAATGGTCTTCAAAGTCATGGTGTGAGAACTTCCATGAAAAATGCCATCATAACTTTAATATGATGGCATTTTTATTAAAAAAAAATATTTTTTAATTACAAAAAATCTAACGTTCGTTCCAGTGCCATTCCTCTCGATCCTTTTATCAAAATCGTACTATTGTTGAATGTTATCATTGGTAAATCATTAGAAAATTCCTCAAATGTACTATAGAACCAAAAGTTGTTGTTTTCAAGTTTATTGGTATAAAATGCTGTACCTATAAAATAACATTTCACTTTATCTTCGTTCAAAAGAAGGTCAACTATTGCTTTATGTTCTTGCTGACTTTCCTGTCCCAACTCAAACATATCTCCCAAAATCATAACTTTATTTAAATCCTCTAACTGTAGAAAATTCTCAATAGCTACAGCCATACTACTCGGATTTGCATTATAGGCATCCAGAATAATCTGATTAGTTCCTTTAGATGTCAATTGTGATCTGTTGTTTTCAGGCACATAGCTTTCTAAAGCTTCTTTTATTGCGATATCATCGATACTAAAATACTTACCAATAGTGAGTGCTGCATTGATGTTATTGGCATTATACAACCCAATCAGGTGGGATTTTATTTCCAATCCGAAATAACATATTTCTACAAAAGGATTTGCCTTAATCGAAGTAATATTAACATCCGCATTTGTTTTATTTATACCAAAAGTAAATGAGTGCAACCTTTTTGATTTTTCAACTTGAATTGTATCTTCCAAATTAACAAAAGCAAGCTTGTCTTTTTTTGAAAGGTATTGATACATTTCGCTTTTGCCTTCAATAACGCCCTCTACACCACCAAAACCTTCTAAATGGGCTTTGCCAAAATTAGTGATATACCCATAATCCGGTGTTGCTAATTCACATAGAAATTCAATTTCTTTTTTGTGATTTGCTCCCATTTCAACTATTCCTATTTCAGTTTCTGAAGTAAAAGAAAGCAATGTCAATGGAACCCCAATATGGTTGTTTAAATTGCCAACGGTTGCTTTGGTTTTAAATTTTTTCGAAAGTACAACCTGAATAAGTTCCTTAGTGGTTGTTTTTCCATTACTTCCCGTAAGCGCAATTATGGGCAATTTCAAATATTCACGATGGTATTTTGCTAATTTTTGCAGCGCGACCAAACTATCTTCAACTAAGATAGTCCTTTGATCAATAAAATAAGATTCATCATCAATTATAACATACGCAGCTCCTTTTTCTAATGCTTCTTTTGCAAAAGTGTTAGCATCAAAACGCTCTCCTTTTACAGCAACAAATAAGGAGTTTGGCTCAATCTTGCGGGTGTCAATTGAAACTGAGTTGCATTGCAAAAACAAACTATGAACGTAATTAATATCCATTTGAAACGATTTAAAAAAACAAAAGCCCTAATCAAAGGGCTTTTGTTTGTATTTATATAAAAATTAATTTCTGGCTGATCTTTTTTTATCTGCTTTTGCTCCTACTCGAGACATCGCACATCTAAAACCAATGTAATCTGTGGCCATGTCCTGCGGAAAATACCTTCTTTGAGCCGGATCTAACCAATAGGCTCTATCCCTCCAGGATCCTCCTTTGTAAACTCTGACATTGTCATTTATCAAAGTTGTTCTTTTGCTTGATTTATCATATTTCCTAACCATGTTCCCTAAACTGTCCGTAGTCACATTGTGTATTGGGGAGTTATACATGTTTTTTTCTTCTTTCGTTTTCTCGTCATCTGATTCTGAATCTCCAAAATTATAATATCTAGTAGATTGTTTATCTCCATCTCTGTAGTTAATATTATCACTTTTATTAAAATTTTGTCTCAGATAAGTCTCTTGTTCGTCAACGGGTACCTGAGCGATTTGACCTGGAAAGTTTCTGGCAATGATTTTTCCATTGCTTAAAGTATCAAATTTCATATTGTCTTTAGTGACAATTTCTACTTTGCCATCTTCACCAATTTTATTTTTAGTGTATTGATTCCCTCTGAAATAATTAAAATCATTTGCTTCATTATCGATAATAGGTCGGTAAACATCTTGAACCCACTCAGCTACGTTTCCGGCCATGTCATACAATCCAAAATCATTTGCAGGATATTTTTTTACTTCATTTGTAATGTCAGCCCCATCATCAGACCAACCTGCAATTCCGCCGTAATCACCATTTCCTTGCTTAAAATTAGCTAATTGATCCCCTTTGCTTTGTCTTTTGCCGGAACGCGTGTACCCGCCTGACCAAGGATATTTTTTTTGCCCTTTGTATATGTTATATTCTCTTTGTCCCACATCGGCTGCAGCTGCATATTCCCATTCCGCCTCTGTAGGAAGTCTGTATTCCGGTAGAAGAATTCCGGAAGAACGCTGCGCATAAACATTCTTTGGTTCTACAACCGTCCCATTTTTTCCAGTTTTAGGAGTTTTTCTGGCTCCTTTTCTTCCTTTTAATACAATATCTTCATTTCCTCCAAAAGCCAAGGTCGGTGAATTTAAATAGGTTTCAGTATCAAAATTGCTGTCTGCAGTCACATCTAGTGTTTTTGCATTCTTTTTAAGGTATCCGTTTTTTTCCAGAAGCGCTTCATTTACACGTTGGGTTCTCCAATTGCTAAATTCGACGGCTTGAATCCAATTTACACCTACAACAGGATATTCTGCATAAGAGGGGTGTCTTAAGTAATTATTGGTCATTGTTTCATTATAGCCCAATCTATTTCTCCAAACTAAAGTGTCTGGCGAGGCGCCTTCATATATATATTTATAATTTTCTTCCGTCGGTGGATAAACATTTTTCAACCAGTCTAAATAATCCAAATACATTGAATTTGTTACCTCCGTTTCATCCATATAAAAAGATTGGACATGTTGTTGCGTTGGGGTGTTATTCCAATCATGCATAACATCATCCTGCACTTTGCCCATGGTAAATGTACCTCCTTCAACAAAAACTAATCCCGGACCCGCTTCTTGTTTTTTATAATTTGAACCTGCTTTTTTACTGTCCATATTCCAGCCAGTTGCTCTTGAAGTATTCTTTGAGCTAGATTTTTTACTGCAACTGGAAAAACCAATAATAAACAGGATTGATATTAACAATCGTAAGCTCATAATTCTGTTTGCTTTCATACTCTTTAGTGGGTAATAATTTTAGTGGCGCAATATAATAATTATCAATTAATCAACATCGATCTTTCTTATTATTTTCAAAAAACCGATTTTAACAACAAATTACATATACGAACGCAAATTTATAATATTTATTATTTACTATAACATGAAATGATTTATTTTTACTGATTTATAATAACTGTCTATTAATTCCGTTGAAAAAATAATGAGAAAAATTATTTTGGCTTATCTAGTACTAATTCCGTTCGTTTCTTTTGCCCAGATCAAAGGTGATGCAACCATCAATTGGTTAGAAAAAAAAGAAATGTCCTATGGTGATTTCAAAGTTACGATCCCTTTTTTTTCAGGAAATAGTTTCCATTATAATGCTGCTGCCAAAACGCTCCTTTTTACTTTAAAAATAAATGAACCAGTCTCTTTTGATGAAGGGAAAATTCAAGTTACAAATATAATTTACGAATCGATTACTGCTGCTGAACTCGGAGATTTAGATATCGAAAACCTTCCTAAAACAGTAAGTTCGTCTTTGCAAATACGTAATTCCAGAGAACTAAAGAATGCCTTTATTGAGCTTACACCAATAATTAAAGATAATTTTGGATTCAAACGAATCAAATCCTTTTCGTATGAAATAGAGCGTAACGCTTCTAGAATTTCACCCTCCGAAAAAACGTTTAATGGCATTTCTAATTCGGTTTTATCGAGCGGCACTTGGTTTCGATTTTATATTGAAAAATCTGGCGTGTATAAAATCTCTAAAAGCTTTCTGCAACAACTCGGACTTGATGTTACATCTGACCCCAGAAAAATAAAAATATACGGCAATGGTGGGCGAATGGCACCATTGTCCAACAAAATTTACTATCCAAATGACTTGATCGAAAATACAATTCAAATAAATGGCGAAGGGGACGGCATTTTCAACAATGAAGATTACATTCTTTTTTATGGTGAAGGCGTTGATACTTGGAATGAGGAAAGCAAAACACACCTTAACTTATATGACACAAAATCGTATTACTACATTACAACACAAGGTGCTGACGGGAAAAGAATGGCGCCTTTAAGTCAGCCTGCAGGAAACAGTACGTTGACTTTAACCTCCTTTGATAATCACCAACACCATGAAGTAGATCTGGTAAACATAGCTCGATTGGGCCGTCAATGGTTTGGCGAATCATTTGAGGTTAAAAACGAACAGGAATTTGACTTTGTCTTCCCTAATTTTGACGCCACATCAACCGTTAAAATTATGCTGACAGCCGCCTCAGCAGCTTTTACACCTACCTCACTTACTGTGACCGCAAACGGAATTTTAGTCGGAAACATCTCGTTTCCTGCGCTGAATAACAATTCAGAAACTGAATTTGTTTTGGGGTTTTTACCCTTTAACGCTTCGTTCAGTGGAGCCGAAACGGTCAAAATGAAGCTCAAATACAACAACAATGGCGTTCCGGGTTCTAAAGGCTTTCTGGATAATATTAGACTAGTTGCCAAGAGAAAACTTCAAGGATACGGAAAACAATTTCATTTTCAATACGATCAATCCAGCACAAAGACCGGAATTGTCAATTATCTTATTTCAAATGCCGCTGGAATCTCTCAAATATGGGATGTTACGGACATCTACAACACAACTAAAATCGAAAATGCAGGTCAAAATACAATCAATTTCAAAGCAGGTTTGGGAGAACTCAGAAAGTACATTGCAGTGGAGGCCTCGGATTATTATACTCCTTTAAAAGAAAGCCGATCAACGGTCCCGAATCAAAACCTAAAAGGAACCTTATTCAAAAATAGTCTGGGTCAATTTCAAGATATTGATTATGTATTTATTTCGCCTTCATTTTTAGTTTCTCAAGCTGAAAAACTAGCTAGTTTTCACCGCAATTATTCTAATTTGAGTGTAAAAGTAATTCCTTTAGAATCGATATATCAAGAATTTTCTTCGGGCAAACAGGATGTAGCTGCTATAAGAAACTGCATTAAGTACATCTATCAAAATGCTTCAACACCACAAAAAAGAATGCAATTCATTAACCTTTTTGGCGATGCTTCCTACGATTTCAAAAACAGAATCATCAACAATACTAATGTTGTTCCTATTTATCACTCTTTAAATAGCAATACATCGGGAGAATCCTCTTTTGCCTCTGATGATTTTTTTGGACTAATGGATCCTTCAGAAGGTAATGTTATTTCCTATTTTGGCGGAATCGATATTGCAGTTGGCAGAATGCTGGTGAACGACTCCAAGCAGGCGGATGAAATGGTGAATAAAGTAATTGAATATCACGACATAAAATCTTACGGAAGCTGGAGAAATAATTTTGTTTTAATTTCTGATGATTCAGATATTGCCTCCGATGCCACTTTGCAAAAAAAACAAAATACGCTTGCAAATACCATTGCTGCCGAAAAACCTTTTTTGAATGTCAATAAAATCCTCTTGGATTCCTACATTCAGGAAGCCGCTGCTGGAGGATCCAGATACCCTAAAGCACGAGCCGATTTCTTTAATGCTTTCGAAAAAGGCGCTTTAGTATTTAATTATTTAGGTCATGGTGGCGAGGACGGTTTGTCAAGCGAGCGGATATGGGAAAAATCTGATGGACAAAATTTAAGCAATCAATTCAGATACCCATTATTCATCACTATTACCTGTGAATTTTCCCGCTTTGACAATCCCTTTAGACCTACAGCTGGGGAATATACGTACTGGAACCCAAAAGGCGGAGCAATAGCCATGATTACAACGATTCGTTCCATTGGTCAGTTTAGTGCCGAAAACTTTAATGATGTTTTTACTAAAAATTTATTATCGTACGGCTCAAACCAATATTCATCTATTGCAGAAGCACTGAGAATTTCGAAAAACAACAATCCCAATTCAGCAACAAATGTCGTCTTTTACATTGGTGACCCTGCATTAATGCTTGCCATTCCCAAGCCAAAAATTAGATTAACAAAAGTAAATGACATTGCTGTTACCCAAAATATTGAGGACTTCAAATCACTCTCTAAAATCAAGTTGACCGGTGAAGTTACGGATGAGAACAACAATCCTTTGACCAACTATAATGGTGAAGTTTCCACTACTATCTTTGACAAAACCATTTCAAGAGCAACCTATAATAATGACGGAAATAGTCCAGTCATGAATTTTAATGTTTTAGGAGAAACCATATTCCGGGGAAATGCATCGGTTACAAATGGTGAATTTGAATTTAGTTTTGTTGTACCACGAGACATCAGAATCCCTTTAGCAAACGGAAGAATTAGCTTTTATGCCAAAAAAAATCAAGTATTACAAAACGAAACCGGATATGATGCTGCCATAAAAATAGGTGGAATAAACGAAAATGCCGCAACAGACAATATTAGCCCAACTGTGAAGTTATACATGAATGATGAGACTTTTGTTTCTGGCGGAATAACAAATGAATCTCCGTTTCTTGTTGCGTTACTTGAAGATGGAAACGGCATAAATACAGCCAGCGGAATAGGCCATGATATTGTTGCTATTTTAGATGGAGATGTAAGCAATCCCTTTGTATTGAATGACTATTATCAAACAAAACTGGATGATTTCACCAGCGGAACACTTCGGTTTCCGTTGCGCAATTTAGCTCCCGGGCTGCACACCATCACATTCAAAGCTTGGGATGTGTACAACAATCCAGTAACCGCTGAAATCCAGTTTATTGTAGTGGGTGATGATGCCATAACATTGACACATGTATTAAATTACCCCAATCCATTTGTCAGCTATACGGAGTTTTGGTTTACACACAACAGACCATTTGAACCATTAGACGTTCAGGTTCAGGTAATGACGATAACAGGAAAAATAGTTTGGACTAGGAATCAAATCGTCACGACAGATGGTTTTTTATCCAAAGAAATCACTTGGGACGGCAAAGATGATTTTGGAGACCGAATAGGAAAAGGCGTGTATATCTATAAACTTACTGTGAAATCAAGCCTAACCAATAAGAAATCCGAAAAATATGAAAAACTTGTAATCCTTTAATTAAATACTATATTTGTCTAACAAACCTTCTGAAATAATGAAAAAAACAGTATTGATTATTACCCTTATATTTATGATTTCTTTTGCAAAAGCTCAGGATAGAGTCATAAACCCTGGGGTTCCATTTTTATTAGTCGCTGCCGATGCAAGAGCTGCAGGTATGGGTGATATAGGAGTTGCTACATCCGCAGATGCTTTTTCTCAGCAATGGAATCCAGCGAAATATGCATTTGCCACAGATGCACAAGGGTTTTCAATAAGTTACACACCGTACCTCACTGATCTGGTAAATGATATCGCATTAGCGCAACTGACCTACTATCAAAAACTGAATGACCGAAGTGCTTTTGCAGGAAGTATTCGTTATTTTGGGTTAGGCGAAATTGAATTACGCAGAACAGGCGAACCTACAGAAGCCTTTCCTACCGTATCACCTAATGAATTTGCTATTGACGGCTCCTACTCCTTAAAACTAAGCGAGAAATTCTCGATGGCGATTGCAGGTCGATTTATCAATTCTAATTTAAAAATTGCTTCCGAAAACAACGATGCCTCCTCTGCCAGTTCATTTGCTGTTGATGTAGCCGGTTTTTACCAATCCGAAGAATTGGCGTACAATGAATTCAACGGGAGATGGAGAGCTGGGTTTAACATTCAAAACTTAGGTCCAAAGATTAGTTATGACAATGATGATTTTAACAATAACTTTTTACCCGCTAATTTAAAAATCGGAACTGGTTTTGATTTTATTTTAGACGATTACAACAAGGTTTCGTTAAATGTTGAATTTAATAAATTATTAGTTCCAACTCCTCAAAATCCAGATTTGAATAATGATGGCACAGTGACTCCCCAAGAACGCAATCAAAACAATGACAATTACCGCTCAATAGGCTGGACATCCGGTGTTTTTAAATCATTTGGTGATGCGCCTGATGGATTGGGAGAAGAGGTGAAAGAAGTAACTTATGCGGTAGGTGCTGAATATTTGTACCAAGATTCCTTTGCCATGCGATTGGGATATTTCCATGAAAGTCCGTTGAAAGGGGCGAGACAATTTTTATCCCTTGGAGCAGGTTTTAAATACAATGTTGTCAAAGTAGATGTTTCGTATTTATTCTCAGCATCAAAAGTAAAAAACCCTTTAGAAAACACCCTTCGTTTTTCACTTACCTTCAATTTTGGAGATAAATACGAAGAATATTAAACATAAATAAAATTCACCAATAATAATCCAAATTTCAGCCCGAACGCTTCGGAATGAAGTTTGGATTTTTTTTCCTTAAATTAGTATGAAAGAAATAATAATTACTACACAATTCAAAGCATTTGATGCCTTTGAAGATTTGCCAAATGACATTCAGAATTTAATGGGACAAGCTGTTGAAATTAGAAAAAAAGCGTATGCCCCGTATTCAAAATTCAGAGTTGGCGCAGCCCTTCTTTTAGATAACGGCAAGATCGTTTTAGGTTCAAACCAAGAAAATGCGGCTTACCCATCCGGGCTTTGTGCGGAGCGGGTGGCTATTTTTCATGCAGGCGCAGTCTATCCAGAGGTTAAAATTTTGAAAATGGCTATCACAGCTGCTTCAGATACTAATACGACTTCGACTCCAATACCGCCTTGTGGTTCTTGCAGACAATCCATAGCCGAATATGAAATTCGGCAAGAGACACCGATTGAAATCTATTTCATGGGAGAGATTGGTACAATTTACAAATCCGAATCTCTAAAAAACCTGCTCCCTTTTATGTTTGACAAAAAATACTTGTAAAAAATCCAAAAACTACCTATTAAATTTTAGTTCTAAGTTGGAATGTCTTATTTTTGCATCCCGACCATTCGGGCGCAAATTTGTGGGAGGAAACTATTTTGCGTTATAGGTACACATTGATAATACAATAACACTTTAGCAAAAGAAAAATTCAGATGAAAGAAGTTACAAAAGAAGTATATTTAAAGTGGTATGAAGACATGCTGCTTTGGAGAAAGTTTGAGGACAAACTTGCAGCATTATACATCCAACAAAAAGTTAGAGGTTTTCTACATTTATACAATGGTCAGGAAGCGGTACTAGCCGGTGCATTGCACGCCATGGACTTGACAAAAGATAAAATGATTACCGCGTACAGAAATCACGTTCAGCCAATAGGAATGGGAGTTGATCCCAGACGTGTGATGGCGGAACTTTTAGGAAAAGTTACCGGAACTTCAAAAGGAATGGGTGGTTCTATGCACATTTTTTCAAAAGAACACCGTTTTTATGGTGGACACGGAATTGTGGGCGGACAAATACCTGTAGGTGCAGGATTGGCTTTTGCAGATAAGTATTTTGAAACTGGGGGTGTTACTATGACCTATTTTGGTGATGGCGCCGCACGCCAAGGATCTTTACACGAAGCCTTCAACATGGCAATGTTATGGAAACTTCCAGTTGTATTTATTGTCGAAAACAATGGATATGCCATGGGAACATCTGTAGGAAGAACAGCGAATCATACTGATATCTGGAAACTAGGACTAGGATATGAAATGCCTTGCGGGCCAGTGGATGGAATGAATCCTGTAAAAGTTGCTGAAGCAATGACAGAGGCAATTGACAGAGCACGTCGTGGTGACGGACCTACTTTTCTTGAAATGAAAACATACCGTTACAGAGGTCACTCGATGTCAGACGCGCAATTGTATCGTTCGAAAGAAGAAGTTGAAGAGTACAAAAAAATCGATCCAATTACACAGGTTTTAGGTATAATTAAAGAAAAAGAATACGCTACCGATGAAGAAATTGGGGCAATCGAAAAGAGAGTGAAAAGTTTAGTTGAAGAGTGCGTAAAATTTGCTGAAGAATCTGAATACCCACCTATTCAACAACTTTACGATGTAGTATACGAACAAGAGAACTATCCATTTTTACCTCATAAACTATAAATCAATTATGGCAACAATAATTACAATGCCTCGTTTGAGCGATACGATGACGGAAGGAACGGTAGCGACTTGGCTAAAAAAAGTAGGGGACAAAATCAGCGAAGGCGATATCCTTGCCGAAATTGAAACAGACAAAGCAACAATGGAATTCGAATCCTTCAATGAAGGAACTCTTTTATATATAGGTATTCCGGAAGGAGAAACTGCAGCTGTAGATTCTTTGTTAGCAATTATTGGAGATGAAGGCGAAGATGTTTCTGGTTTAATCGCTGGAAAAACAGCTGATGTGGCTCCAGTTAAAGAAGAGGCAAAAGCTACTACAGAAACAACAGAAGCAACTCCCGATGCTATAAAAGAAGAAACAAAATCTACTACCACTGCTTTACCAGAGGGAGTTATAGTTATTACTATGCCACGTTTAAGTGACACCATGACCGAAGGAACTGTTGCGACTTGGTTGAAAAAAGTAGGTGATACAGTTGCCGAAGGAGACATTCTTGCTGAAATCGAGACAGACAAAGCAACAATGGAATTCGAATCCTTCAACGAAGGATCTTTATTGTATATTGGAATTGAAGAAGGAAATTCAGCACCAGTAGACAGCCTTTTGGCAATCATTGGACCAGCAGGAACGGATATTTCCGGAATTGCAGAAAATCATAAAACTGGCGGAGCACCACAAGCAGAGCCCGTAGCTGAAAAAGAGATAGAAAAAGAAGTTGCTTCGACAGAAAAAACTTCAGAGCCAGTGACTCAAGAACCACTTGCTCAAGAAGCATCAACTGACGGGCAACGAATTTTAGCATCCCCATTAGCAAAGAAAATTGCAAGTGATAAAGGAATTCAATTGACACAAGTAAAAGGTTCTGGCGAAAACGGACGTATTGTAAAAAGCGATATTGAAAACTTCACGCCACAAACTGCCGCTCCAGCCCAGACAAATGTAGCGGCTGCACCAGCCAAAACAGAAACTGCAGCTGCGCCTAAAGTATTTGTTCCAGCAGGAGAAATTTTTACAGAAGAAATCAAAAATTCGCAAATGCGAAAAATCATTGCGAAACGTTTAGCAGAATCTTTATTCACCGCGCCACATTACAACTTAGTGATAGAGGTAGCAATGGATGAAGCAATGCAATCAAGAGTAATCATTAACAGTGTTCCAGACACAAAAGTATCGTTTAACGATATGGTGATAAAAGCGTGTGCAATGGCTTTAAAAAAACACCCAAAAGTGAATTCACAATGGAGAGAAGATTCAATTCTTATCAACCATCACGTGAATGTAGGAGTTGCTGTAGCGGTTGAAGACGGATTAGTAGTTCCTGTATTGCGTTTTACAGATGCGATGAGTTTATCACAAATTGGCGGAAGCGTAAGAGATCTTGCAGGAAGAGCTAAAAACAAAAAATTATTACCTACAGAAATGGAAGGAAGTACTTTTACCGTTTCTAATCTTGGAATGTTTGGTATTACTGAATTCAACTCAATCATTAACCAACCCAATTCTGCTATTCTATCCGTAGGAGCTATTGTAGAAAAACCGGTAGTGAAAAATGGTCAGATTGTGGTAGGAAATACAATGATGTTATCTTTAGCTTGCGACCACAGAACAATTGATGGCGCAACTGGAGCTCAATTTTTACAAACATTGAAACAATTTATAGAAAACCCAGTTACGATGCTTGCGTAATAACTCCGTTTTTAAAATACAAATCCCGTCTTGTTTCAAAAACTTGATGGGATTTTTTATTTATTCTTTTCTTCAATCCAGCGCGACATATATTTCGTGCTTTTTAAAGTATGGTGTTGCAACATGGCTCCCATAAAATTACGCAGTCGATGCTCCTTCAAATTAGCACATAAAAATTCTATTTTAATTCTAAAGTTATTTTCGAACAAATATTTTATATATCGCTCATTAATAATTTTCAGTCCATTTTGTTGGGCTTGAAGCCAAATTGCTTTGTCTTGATATAATTGTACTGCAACATCCGCAAAATCAACAACATCATCCGTGATGTTACCGTTCCAAGATAAATCACCATGCATGGATTCTGAACCAATAGTAGTTGTTACGCTTGGCGTTCCGCATTGCATGGCTTCTAATAATTTACCTTTAATACCCGCGCCAAAACGCAAAGGAGCCAAAACCACTCGTGCTTCCTTCACAACTTCTTCCGCATCAATGGCGCGTCCCAAGATTAAGAAGCCTTCTTTCTTATTATGCAATTGCAGTACTTTTTGAGAAGGATAAGCACCATAAATATTCAAAACTGTTTCTGGCAAACGCCTCTTGATTAGGGGCCAAATCGTTTCTTTTAAATACTGAACCGCATTCCAATTGGGCTCATGAAGAAAATTCCCGATAAAAACAAAGTTTTTTCGTTCCTCAAAGAAAGGTAGCTTGTCTATTTGGGCAACAACAATTGGTTCCAATAAAAAAGGCAAATAATACAATAAGGCTTTCTCAATTTTAAATGTAGATTCCAAAAGTTCCACTTCAAATTCAGAAATCATCAAAGACAAATCACAACGTAAAATACTGGCTATTTCACGTTTGGCTACCTCTTCAACAAATAAATCAGAGGTCTTAAAGGAACGATTTTCTTTGAATGCTTTCTGACGAGCCAATCTCAGACAATGTAAATCTTCGGTGTCTAGCAACCGTAACGCATCCGGACAATTTTCGGCAACACGCCAACCAAATTGCTCTTCCATCATAAAACGGTCAAACAAAACCACATCTGGATTCAATTCTTTTATAAAAACATCAAAACTGGAATTATTAAGTTCTATTGCTGTTTTCTCCACTTCGTACTCTTGTAAATCAACCATATAATCACTGTTTTGTGCAGGACTGGCAAACGTAATGCTAAAACCTTGCGCTTTAAAGAGTGAAATCAATTCCATCATCCTTCCTCCCGCTGCAGACGAATTGGGTTCCGGCCAAACAAAACCAATAATTAAAAGCTTTTGAACTTGATTCATAATATTATAAAATTTCAATTGCAAAATAATGCTATTTTGAGTTCAATCCAGTGATTTGAATCAAAAATAGATTATAAAACACTAATTTTACACCAAATAAATTTCATCAGTATGTTAGGATTAAAATTAGCCACAGACCCGCGTTGGGTAAATATAGTTGAATCAAATATAGAAGAAATTCTGACGGATCATGCGTGGTGCGAGCAAAAGGCTGCTTCAAATGCCATCAGTATTGTTACCTATAACTCGGAAATAGAAGAACTAGTAACCGAAATGTTAATAATTGCAAGAGAAGAGTTAGAACATCTGCAAATGGTACATGACTTAATAAAAAGCAAAGGATTGACTTTAGGCAGAGAAAGAAAAGACCATTATGTAAATGAACTTTTCAAATTCATGAAAAAAGATGGCAGCCGAAAAGATGCATTGTGTGACCGATTATTATTTTCAGCAATGATTGAAGCAAGAAGCTGTGAACGATTTAAAGTTTTATCAGAAAACATAAAAGATGTTGAACTAGCTACTTTTTATAGAGATTTATTGATTAGTGAAGCGGGACATTACGCCACATTTTTGAGATTTGCACGGAAATATGCTGATAATGTAGATGTTGACAAAAGATGGGCAGCATGGATAGAATTTGAAGGATCAATTATCACTAATTACGGAAAACAGGAATCGATTCATGGATAATTAATTCTTCGAGTGTTTAATAGGTTGTATTAGTGTTTATTCGAGTAACAAAGACATTCTCTGGATGTATTTATTTAGCATTAATGTAAAGTCAAAATAAGCCCTGTCTTCTACAATTATAGTTCCTTTAGGAAAAATCAACTGATCCAAACCATAGTTGTCATGAGTTTTAGTATCTGGAATGTTTACTAAGTCTGGAATTTAAAAATAATCATCCCAACAAGTGTGTATTTTTATGCCGTTTTTAGCTGTCCGAAACTTTGTCCAATCAAACATGTTTAAACATAAGCTGATTGTGATGCTATCTATCAATTTAATGTTTTGGTCTTTGATTTCTTCGATAATCTTACGCTGATTATCATTTTTAGTGTTCTTTTATAATGCTATAAAATCCTTTAATACACCGTTTCATATATTCTCCAATTGCGTTTCTTATTACCATCACTCATGTTGGTGCGTGTTGGATTTTGCAGTAATCCTAAATCCTTAATAAAGGTATTGGTGACTCCGATTCTAGCGAAAATATGGCCTAAAGTATAGCATTTATTCAGCTGTCTGTAAGTTAGAGCTACAAATTGATCATAAGTCTTATCCTTACTGCACACTTTATCGCTTTTGTATTGTTTGGCACAAGATTCAAGGATCCATCGAGGTACAAGGTCAATAATTTGACGAATGACCGGTTTTTTAGTATTTTTATTGCATTTGAAGAGCCAGATTATAAGTGTTATTTATTTTGCAAAAATAAAAACACGAGATTCTCAGACATTTTTTATTTTAGACTTTCGGATGACAGTGAAAAATTACTTGATAAAATCGATGACGTAGAGCATCGCAAAAACAGACGTTATCGTTTAGTTTTACTATCATAAAACGACAAGTCTTCGTGCCACTCCAGGCAAAAAAGTAGGCGAACGACTTGGGCACCAAGGCAATACCTTGGAATTGATTACCAATATAAATGTTGCCATTGCGCTGAGCATTAACCAGAATTTTTATAACTATTGTGGGGATTTATCTGACCGACCAGTATTATTTATGCTACGCCGACAAGTTGTTGACATTCCCGCCGATTACTGCTGAATTTACTGAGCATCGTATATTTTAAAAAACTTGCCCAAATGGTCATCATACAAAAGCTTTGTTCGCTAGCTGAGTTAACTCGCCGATAAGTTACAGGTGTAATATTCAAGCTACAATTGCTTATATGCATACTAGACAATACTAGCCTTTCGAAAGGATGAGCGAGTTTTTTAACGATGCTTGTAATTTAAAAATGGCATAGGGCACTTTTGTTCCTTATTGAAAGATTTTGCCCAAAAAGCCCAACCTGCCTGCGAATTGATTGCTCAAAAAGTAGGAAACGGAAAAGTGGTCGTAGGTGACTAAACAAGTGCCAAAGTCAATAGAAAGAAGGGATGGTTCTGTACTTTTCAAAGCCAAGGTGCCACTTATATTACATTTTCAAGCAATAGAGGAACTGCTACTACAGATGGAAATTTCCCCTAACGGTTTTACGAGCTCCATTCTCGTTCATGATTGTTGGCGGAGTTATTTTTAAATAAAAAGTAAAACGCATCAAATATGCATCCCTCATTTACTCCGTGAACTTGTTTTTTTCGAAGAGCGTTGTGGATCTCAATGGACTATATATTTCAAGGAATTGCTATACGAAGTAATAAAGCTTAAACGGAATTTAACATCAATTCAATATCTCAATCCAATATTTCAAAGGAACCTAATCATGGAACAATTATCCGTTTTGCTACTTACTTCTGTTTCCGAAAACAGGAAGGATGTTTATGCATTATGCAAGCGAATAAATATATAAGCAATATGTCTTTACTTTTTTATTCCACAACGATGGTCCTCCAGACAACAATGCTTCTGAAAGAGCTATCCGTAATGTAAAAGTGAAACAAAAAGTATCCGGATAATTCAAAACCGAAAACGGGGTGCAATTTTATAGGATCATTCGTTCGGTAACCGATACTTGTTTCAAAAACGGATAAAATGTATTAGCGTCCTTTAAAACTAGTGCTATATTACAACCTGAATAGTTGCATTTTTTCTATAAAAACATAAAGATTGTAGCGGAAAGCCCGACCCTTGCGGTCAAACCCATATACTACAAAACCCCAAGAAAATCTTGAGGTTTTTTGGGTATATTCGAAGTTGGATTTTGGATTTTCTAACTTTTGATTCTATGAATTTTGACTATAGAGTCACCGCTTCTTTGATTCGGCGTAAGGCCTCAATTAACAATTCTTCACTGGTTGCATAAGAGAAACGGATACAATCCGGGTTTCCAAAAGCGTCACCCGTTACGGTTGCTACATTAGCTTCGCCTAAAAGGTACATTGAGAAATCATTGGCGTCTTTAATAAACGTTCCTCTTAATGTTTTTCCGAAGAAAGAGGAGACGTCCGGGAATACGTAAAATGCACCTTCTGGAACGTTGATTTTTATTCCAGGAATGTCTTTTAATAATCTAACCACTAAATCTCTGCGGCTATGGAAAGCATCCACCATGTGTTTTAATACACTTGGGTCAGCATCTACCGCGGTAATAGTAGCACGTTGTGCAATACTGTTAGCACCACTTGTTACTTGACCTTGAATTTTTGTACACGCTTTTGCAATGAATTCTGGTCCGCCAATGTATCCAATTCTCCAACCTGTCATAGCGAAAGCTTTGGCAACTCCATTTACTGTAATAGTTCTTTCTAGCATTCCCGGGATGGATGCGATGCTGCAAAAAGTTCCTGAAAAATTGATGTGCTCGTAGATTTCGTCAGCGACAATATAAATGTTTGGATATTTCTCCAATACTTTAGCTAAAGCCGTCAATTCTTCTCTATTGTATACAGATCCACTTGGATTACAGGGGGAACTGAACCACATCATTTTTGTTTTTGGAGTTATGGCAGCTTCTAATTGTTCTGGTGTGATTTTGAAATCCGTATCTACAGATGTAGGCACCTCTACTGGAACTCCACCAGATAATTTTACGATTTCGAAATACGAAACCCAGTAGGGAGCGGGTAAAATTACTTCGTCACCGTCGTTTAGCATTACTTGAGCAATGTTGTATAGCGATTGTTTTGCTCCGGTTGACACTACAATTTGAGAGGGTTTGTACTCTAAATTATTGTCTCTTTTGAATTTTCTGCAAATGGCTTCTTTTAATTCTAAATAACCTTCTACTGGAGAATAGGTGCTATAATTTTCGTCTATTGCTTTTTTAGCTGCTTCTTTGATAAAGTCCGGCGTATTGAAATCTGGTTCGCCTAAGCTTAAACTGATAATGTCTCTTCCTTGTGCTTTTAATTCTCTGGCCAAAGCTGCCATTGCTAATGTTTGAGACGTAGATAAATTGTTTATTCTATCGGATAATGGATTCATTGTATTAGGTTGTAGTTAGTTTATTAGTTAGTAGAGATACGCAGCAGTGCATCTCCAGGTATGTTGTGATTATATAAGTTCCGGTTTCATTCCCAATTCTTTCAAATGCTTAAAATGAGCAATAACGGCACTTCGCATTGTTTTGTATTCGTAATATGGCAAGTTGCATTCTTGAGCAGTTTGCTTTACGATACTCGCAATTTTCCCATAATGCACGTGACTGATATTTGGAAAAATATGATGCTCAATTTGGTGATTTAATCCACCGGTGTACCAGTTTACAATTTTGTTCTTTGGGGCAAAATTGGTGGTGGTAAACAGTTGGTGAATCGCCCAGGTATTATCCATTTCCCCTAATTCATTAGGAGAAGGGTTGGTCGTTTCTTCGACAACGTGGGCCAATTGGAATACAACACTTAATATGAGTCCCGCGGTATAATGCATTAGGAAGAATCCAATTAAAACTTTCCACCAACCAATTCCAATAACGATTGGTAAAACGATCCATATGGCGGCATAAATAATTTTTGTTATAATTAAAGTGGTCCAAAGTATTTTTGGACTTTTTGCTTCTCCGTATGACAATTTTCGCTTTAAGTAGCTTTTCATCTGCTTAAAATCAGTTGTAATAGCCCAGTTGAAGGTTAATAATCCATATAAGAATACTGAATAATATTGCTGAAAACGGTGAAAATTATACCATTTTGCTTCTTTCGTAAAACGGATTACGCGCCCGGCATCTAGATCCTCATCATGACCCGGAATGTTTGTGTAGGTATGGTGTAAAACATTGTGTTGTACTTGCCAGTTGTGTACATTTCCCGCCAGTACATAAATAGTTCCCCCCATAAATTTATTGACCCAGTTTTTAGTGGAATATGACCCGTGATTGCCATCATGCATCACATTCATGCCTACTCCTGCCATTCCAATTCCCATAACGATCGTTAATAAAAGGTGTGACCAAAATGGCATGTCAAGTGTCAAGATTAAAAAATAAGGAGCAAGAAAAACCGTAATCAAGATGACAGTTTTCAAATAAAGTTTCCAATTTCCAGTCTTTGGGATGTTGTTTTCTTTAAAGTAGGTGTTTACCCGTGAGTTAAGTGTTCTGAAAAATTTCAGGCTATCTTGTTTTGCAAATGTTGGTGGCGTATTTGTCATAAAAAATTCATTAAAGGTCAAAGGTAATTATTATAAATTTTTGGATAGACAAAATTGAGATAAATATTTTAACTCTAAAGTATTACTTTTGTTAAAAAATTAAAAGATGAATGAGATTCTGAAGCATTTTCCTAATTTATCGGATATTCAAAAAGAACAATTTAAAAAATTGGATTTTTTATACCA
The DNA here is from genome assembly GCF_003968735.1 of Flavobacterium sp. RSP49. Lineage (NCBI taxonomy): Bacteria > Pseudomonadati > Bacteroidota > Flavobacteriia > Flavobacteriales > Flavobacteriaceae > Flavobacterium > Flavobacterium sp. RSP49. Next base: position 22,695 of record NZ_RYDN01000006.1, read on the forward strand.
TGATTGGAACGAAAAAATAAATGTTATTTCCAGAAAAGATATTGATGCCTTGTACACCAAGCATATTTTGCATTCGTTAGGTATTGCCAAAATTATACAATTTGAACCCGGAACGTATGTTCTTGATGTGGGAACAGGAGGTGGGTTTCCTGGAATTCCATTGGCGATTCTTTTTCCGGAAACGCATTTTTATTTGATCGATATTATTGCAAAAAAAATAAAAGTGGTTCAGGCTGTTGCTGAGGGATTGGAATTAAAAAATGTAAAAGCTGCGCAAATGCGAGCAGAGAATGTAAAAGGAGATTTTGATTTTATTGTGAGTCGTGCCGTGACGAATATGCCGGATTTTGTTTCTTGGGTGAAAACCAAAATCAAAAAGAACAACAAACACGAATTGAAAAACGGAATTCTCTATTTAAAAGGAGGCGATTTAACAGCAGAATTAAAGGGTTTCCCTAAAGCGACTGAATACAATTTAGTTGATTTTTTTGAAGGTGAATTTTTTGAAACAAAGAAAGTAGTCCATGTGCCGTTGAAATTTGTGGGTTAGAAACAAACAATAATTTTGTTTCTAACGGCTTTTTTTCAGGAAAGAGGAATCTCTGATTGTTAAGATTCTTTCTAATTATGTAAGGGAAATCCAAGAGTTACCTTAGTTCCTTTTCCCAATTTACTTTCAAGTTGAATTGTTCCTGAGTTTTTTTCGGTAAATGTTTTTACGATATAAAGACCTAATCCAGTTCCTTGGATTCCATTGGTATTACTGGCCCTAAAAAAAGTATTAAATAACTTTGGTTGATCTTCGGCTGGAATTCCAATTCCAAAATCAATAATCTCTAAACAAATACTTTTTTCGATGACACATAAATTTAGCTCAATATCACCAAAGCCTTCTGAATATTTAAAGGCATTGTTTAGTAAGTTGAAAATAGTATATTCCATCAGTTTTTGATCTGCCATAACCTGAAAATTATCACCTTTGATGGAGATTTGAACTTTTCTTCCAATTAATTGATCGGGATAACTTATTTCGATCACATCCAGGCAAATTTGTTTTAAATCAAATTCGGTAGGATCGAAATTCGTTTTTCCGGAGTCCTCCTTTGAGATCGTTAGCACAGCATTCATCAATTGAACAATGCGATCAATTTCTTCAATAATACAATCAATTCTTTTTTGCAAACGGGGAGCATTTTCTATTTTTTCATTTTCTAAGTAAAGACTTATTAGTTCGGCACTAGTTCTGATTGTTGTCATGGGCGTTCTGAACTCATGTGATATTGTGGATACTAAATTAGTGCGAAGATCATTTAAATCGCGTTCTTTCAGCAATGCTTTTTCAATTTTTTCTTCGGCTTCTTTTTGGGTGGTAATTTCTCTGTTTGAGGAATGAAAGCTAATTGCAACGCCATTTTCTTTAACTAAATTGGCCTTAATTTCAAACCAAATATAAGTGCCACTTATGTTTTTAAACCGGACCTGAATTGCTATGTCTTCCATTTCTGTTAGAAATCCTATAATGTGACTTTGAAGTTTCGCAATATCATCAGGATGGGCGTAATCTACAGGAAATTTACCTATTAAAGATTGTGGAGTGTATCCTAATAGTTTTTCAATGGAAGGAGAAACGTATTTGAACGAGGTGTCTGTATTATGCAAGCAAACTAAATCAACGGTGTTGTCAGCTAAAAGACGGTATAAATTTTTAGCTTTGTTGAGCTGAATGGTTTTGATCCTGTTATTTTCTTCGGATAATATTTTGTTTTGTTTTTCAATCCTTTTCCGATCCGTTATGTTGATCATCTGGAAAATATGACGTTTCGTTTTGTTTCGACTGCTTTTAATTATTGAAGCAGATATATACATCCAAATAACAGATTCGTTTTTATGAATAAATCTTTTTTCTAAATTGAAATTAGATATTTTTCCGGAATTTAATTGCTCTTTTAAAATAAAATCATTTTTTAAATCTTTTGGATACGTTATTTCTTGAGAGGTTAAAGACGCAAATTCTTTTTTTGAGTAACCTAACATTTCACAAAGTTTTTCATTGACTTCTAGAAAATTATCATCAATGTCTATTAACGCCATTCCTGCTGCCGAATATTCAAAAGCATCTTTAAACTGTTCTTGGCTTTGTTGTAATTCATCTTTGAGTATCTTCTCCTTGGTGATCTCTTGCATTGCACCAATCATTCGTATAGCTTTGCCTTCATTGTTTCGAATGATTATGGCCTTGTCATGAACGAATCCATAGGAAGTAGCTGTTTTTTTATAACGATACTCATGAGACCATACATTAATTTGACTTTTAGTAGCTTCATCTAGACTTGCAAAAACAGCTTTTTTCTCATCCGGATGTAAAAAATTATTAAGCAAACTGGCTGCTAGGACATTTTTCTTAAATGTATAACCAAAAAGCGTTTTAAAACCATCTCCGACATAAATTTTGTCAGTAGTTAAATCCCAATCCCAAATGGCATCAAAAGTAGCCTTGCTAAAATAAGAAAAGCGTTCGTTACTTTCTTTTAAGGCATCCTCTGCTTTTTTCTGTGCCGATATGTCAATAAAGGAACATATTACGAAACGTAATTCATTATGTTTTCCCAGTACGGGTACAGCATCAACTAACAACCACACTAAATTTGTAAGCAAGGGATTATATACCCCCATTACGACATTGTTTATTGGCTTTAGTGTTTGGATAGCTTGAGGGACTGCATGATCCTCCGCTTTAAATAAAGTGCCGTCAAGATGAATTGTCTTCCAATGCTCGTCGTAGGGTGTTTTTCCAAGTAATTGGTCCTCTGTGAGTCCAAGCATTTCGAGGGCTGCTTTGTTGTTTTCTAATATTTCTGAGTCAGGTCCTTGGACTATAATTCCTATAGCTATATTGTAGATTATACTTTTAGTTAGCTGCCGGCTTTTAATAATTTCTTGCTGGGCTTTTTTACTTTCAGTGATATCTACACCAAACCCTACCATCATTTCTAGGGTTTCATCTTCATGAAAAACAGGAGTTAGTTTTCGGGTATGATAGGTCTTTGTGCCATCAAGATGTTCTATGGTATCCTCCCACTCAATTGTATTTCTGGATTTTATAGCTTCTAGAAAATGGATGTGCCTGATTTTTGCAAATGCATCGTCTCTGTTTGTATGATTTGCATATTCAAAATCGTTTTTTCCTATAATGAATTTTCGTAGCTCATCATTTTTTATAGCGGCCGGATTTAAATACGTGTAGGTTTGGCTGCTGTCTAAAACGGCAACATCTGTAGGGAGCCTGTCTAATATTTTTTCATAAAATTCTTTTTGTAGGACTAGCTTTTGTTGAATTTCAATATACTCAGTAATGTCTCTACAATTTCCTACATATATTGGCAGACCATTTTTTTGAGATAATTTTAAGCGTGTGGCATGCCAAACATAATAACCTTTCTGATGAAGAATTCTATAGGTAAATTCACCCTCGTTTTTCCCGGTTTCAATTGCTTCACTTAAATAAGTTTTGCAATTTTCTAAATCGTCAGGATGTAAAAACGAAGTGTTACTTTTGCCTAAAATATCCTTACTCTCATATCCTAAGTACTTAGTCCAGTTGTCAGAAGCATAGGTGATTATTCCTTCTAAGTTAAGCTCGTAGGTAATTTCTTTTGAATTATCAATAAATTGTTCAAATTGAGTATCCTGTTCTTTTATTGTTTTTTGTAAGCTCTGGTTTTCAATATGTAATTTTAATAAAAATTGGATTTGTAGTACAGTATATTTTAGATGTTTTAACTGCATTACAGAAAGCTCTCTAGGGTTGGTATCCATAATACATAGGGTTCCAATGACTAGATTTTCATTAAAACATATAGGGAACCCTGCAAAAAAAGCTATTAAATTTTCGGGAGGAGCATCAATGTCTTTATTTATGTTTGAAATAATTTTAATTTTATTATTCTGGATGACATTCTCATTAAGTTCGAAAATAATAGGGGAGATGGGAATATAATCAAAACCTATTTTTGTAACTGTGATGGGACTAATAGAGTCTGTTAATGAAATAAATGCAAGAGGCATCGCGCATATCTCGGATGCAAATAATAAAACTGTACTGAATTCTTCTTGAATAGTTCTATTTTTAAATAATTCGTTTATTTTTTTCTTGTCAAATACGGGCATAGGTTCTTGGAGTAATTGATTAATTAACAATTATTTGCCATTTTAATTTGGATTATCACCTATAAAGTAACATTAATTTTATAACAAATAAAAATTTTTAAAAAATAACAGTTATTTTTTTGAAAATATAATATCTTATTAAAATTTAAATAATTGATTTTAAAGGTGTTAAATTACATTAATAATGGGATATAAAAATTTTTGGGTATAAAAAATCTATTAATTAAAAATAAGATTTGACAAGGTAGTCTAGGATCTTAAATAGTCAAAAACAGCATTTATTTGAAATAGTGCCGGAGCTAAAAATTCGCTAAGCTCTTAAATGAATATTTTAAATCATCCGCATTATTTTTATAACATGAATTTAAATTAGCTTTATTGGATTTTAAAAATTGAATTTTGCTTGCAACTAGATTATTAAAAATTAGAAATTGATTCTGTCCAAATGAAAGATTATAAAAATGCCTTTAATGAAAATTTGTTTGTTTCGATAAATGAAACAAGTATTGTTTTAGAAAATAAAGGGAAAGAAACAATATTCGATTTCACTGAAATTAAACAGATACAAGTTCGAAAAAGGAAAGTTTTTCGCTATGATTTAATGATATTTAATATTTTGATTGCAGGATTGATTTTCGTATTTGTTGAGCCAAACAGTTTTTATCCCACATGTGTATTAGAGTATCTGTTTTTTATTTTCTTTTTGTTTTTCATTCCGCTTTTAATTAAGCGGTGTTCTTATGATATAACGATCAGAGGTAAAAATTCAAACTCTTTTAAATTTAAAATATTAAAAAAAGATTTGAATGAAGCAGCTTTTTTTGTTGTGTTAGTTAAGAATAAAATGAAGAAATAAATGGATTTGTTTCACTGATGTCAATGCAATAAAACCTGCGTTTAATTTGCATTAATATCTATTATTTTTGGTTAAACTTTGTAACTTTGGATTTCAAAAAATAATTAATTTGATCGCAAAAGCTACTATAGATACTGTTTTCGAAACTGCTCGGGTAGAGGAGGTTATCGGTGATTTTGTGCAATTAAAGCGCGCAGGGAGTAATTTCAAAGGGCTTAGTCCTTTCTCGGAAGAGCGCTCTCCATCGTTTATGGTTTCCCCAGCTAAGGGAATTTGGAAAGATTTTAGTTCTGGAAAAGGAGGAAATTCAGTTGCTTTTTTAATGGAACATTCCCATTTTACTTACCCGGAAGCCATACGATATTTAGCCAAAAAATACAATATAGAAATTGAGGAAACCGAGCAATCGGATCAGGAGAAAGCCATTACAGATGTACGGGAAAGTATGTATTTGGTCTCTGAGTTTGCAAAAAATTATTTTCATAACACTCTTTTTAATTCTGAAGAAGGCAAAGCAATAGGGTATTCTTATTTTAAAGAAAGAGGATTTACTGCGGATACAATTAAGAAATTTAGTTTGGGATATTCCCCTGAAAGTTGGGATGCCTTTACCAAAGAAGCCTTAGGGAAAGGTTATAAATTAGAGTTTCTAGAAAGTACTGGACTCACAATTCCAAGGGATGACAGGCCTTTTGACAGGTTCAAAGGTCGTGTTATGTTTCCTATAGAAAGTATGTCAGGACGAGTACTTGGTTTTGGAGGCAGAATTCTTACCAACGATAAAAAAGCGGCAAAATACTTGAATTCACCGGAGAGTGAAATTTACCATAAAAGTAAAGTGCTGTATGGTATTTTTCAGGCCAAACAATCAATAGCCAAATTAAATAATTGTTATTTAGTCGAAGGATACACTGATGTAATTCAGTTCAACCAATCCGGAATTGAAAATGTCGTTGCTTCCTCAGGCACGGCGCTTACACCGGATCAAATCCGTTTAATAAACAGATTAACAAAAAATATCACAGTGCTTTTTGATGGTGATGCTGCGGGTTTACGGGCTTCTGTGCGTGGAATTGATTTAATTTTAGAGGAAGGGATGAATGTAAAAGTGTGTACGTTTCCTGATGGGGAAGATCCGGACAGTTTTGCAAAAAAAACATCTTATGAAGCGTTAGTTTTATACTTAGAGAATAACGCAAAAGATTTTATTCAGTTCAAAGCCTCTCTTTTGATGAATGAAGCGAAAAATGATCCCGTCAAAAAAGCAGATCTTATACGGGACATGGTCGTCAGTATTTCGAAAATTCCGGACAGGATTCAACGAGAAATTTATATACAGGAATGTTCCAGAATAATGGCTATTTCAGAACAGGTTTTACTGAGCACTTTGGCGCAATTAGTCCAAAAAGATAGTATCGAAATTGAAAAAAAACACAAACAAAAGCAATTGCAGAATGCTTTTGAATATGTTAAAAATGACGACACGCTCCAGACTGATAAAGTAGATTCACTGTATCGATTTGAACGAAAAATAATTGAAATCCTATTGCTTTATGGTAATAAGACTGAGAAATTTGAAGAAGTTTTATTAAAGTCAAATAACGACGGAGAAATTGTGGACGTTATTGAAATAAAAGAATTAAAAGTTTTTCAGAAAATATATTTGAGTTTGCAAGATGATGAAGTAGAATTTGCAAGTCCTATATTTAGAGATATATACAAAAATTTAATCGATTATTATTTGCAAAATGAGGATTCGGGACTTGATAAGTATATAATTCACTATCAGTCAGGTGTTCCGGATGAAGTAACTAATATTATTATGGAAGACGAAAAAAATGTTTTGCACAATTGGACGGGTCAAAATATTTTCCCTAAAAGTAAAGAAGAAATGTTAAATCAGGATGTTTCGGACACATTGCTTACTTTGCGATGGTTTCTGCTTAGTGAGATTATTGAAGAGTTGAAAAACTCCGTTTCTAACGATCCGGAATCAGATAATATGGAGTCATTGTCTTTAGCAATGAGTTATATCGAGTTGCGAGGTAAGTTTTCAAAAAAATTAGGGAGGGTTGTGGTACGATATCATTAAAGACTACATAATCTATAAATCAAAAGCGCGGTATCTCTGAAATTTAATACAGAGATACAGCGCTTTTATTAATAGTAATGAATCACATGCAAACCATTCTTTTTTTTGAAATTGCCTAGACGTGGTTAGGCCTCAATGGTACTAAACGATTTCTAACGTTTTTGCTTTGTTTACTAAATCTACTAGATTAGTGACATTTAGTTTTGTTAACAATCGCAATTTGTACGTACTAATCGTTTTTTCATTTAGTTTAAGAATAGTTGCGATCTCGTGGTTTTTCTTTCCATCACTTAGGTAACGCAAAACCTCCACTTCCCGGTTGGAAAGCTTACGATACAATCTTTCACTCTTGCTTTGTTTTGCAATTAAGGCTAAATTTTTCTTTACAGTCTCATTCATGATTATTTTTCCTTGGTGGACTTTAACAATCGACTGACCTAAGGTTTCTAGTTTTTCAGATTTGTGCACAAAGCCAGATACTCCGGCTTTAATGGCATTTGGCGCATAAATCTGTTCTGAAAGACCACTGAAGATAATGATTTTAGTTTTTGGGAAATTTTTCAAAAGTGCTTTCACTTCAAAAATACTGGAAAGACCTTCCAGTTCCAAGTCTAATATCAATACATCAATGTCTTTTGTTAAAAGTATATCCCGTACCATCAAAAAGTTACCAACATTGGCTACTACTGATATCTCGGCATTGTCTTTAAAGTAAGATTTTACTCCAAAATGCACAACGGGGTAATTGTCGGCTATACATACTTTAATCATGATTTTAGTTTTTTAGAATTATTTGTTATTGGAAATGTAAAATTAATAAATAAATTCTGTAATTAATTGTAAATCAATATAAAATATCATTTCTTTAATCTTTTGGGATAAAACAAACGGGTATTGCGGTCATTTTATGTTGATTATTAGTGTTTAATCGCTTGTAGATTTCAAAAACAATTTTGTCTCTTCCGGTAAAATCTTCGATTGATTTTCCAGTGTGATCTTCTGCCATTGCCCACTCTAGCTCATCATAACTGGCGCCCAATTGATCTTCATCTGTTCTTTCGTCTCCAAATAATCCGTCGGTGGGTGATGCTTTCAAAATAGAATCTGGAATTTTTAAATAGTTGCCTAAAAGATAGACTTCTGACTTCATTAAGTCGGCAATAGGGCTTAAATCTACACCTCCATCGCCATATTTAGTATAAAAACCAACGCCAAAATCCTCTACTTTATTTCCCGTTCCGGCAACTAATAAACAATGAATGCCTGCAAAGTAATACAATGTGGTCATTCTTAAGCGAGCGCGGGTGTTAGCTAAGGATAGGTTTACTTTAGAAAGATCTGAATGATTACCGGGCACTATTTTTTTGAAATTCTCAAAAACAGATGTTAAATCAGCTTCCGCGCTACTAACGTTAGAGAATCTTTTTTTTAATTGTTCGATGTGTTCACGGCCTCTTGTTACATGGCTTTGCGCTTGATGGATGGGCATTTCAATACATAAAACCTGCAATCCGGTTTGGGCGCATAGTGTAGAGGTTACCGCTGAATCAACTCCCCCTGAAATCCCAATAACAAATCCGTTCACTTTAGCATTTTCAGCATATGTTTTTAACCAATTTACAATATGAGTATTTATTTTTTCGACGGATAGTGTCCTTTTTTTAGTCATAATAGTTTACGTTTTAAAAAGTAGGAATGTATATTTGCACACTAAATTATTTGTGCGTGGGTTTCCTTAAATTCTTTAGCAACAAATTTAATTAATAATTATGAAAATAGATCTGTTGTCCCTCGTCTTTTGTCTCTTTTTTTTGTCATGTGATAAGAAAAGTAAAGTAGAGAATACTATTGCTGCAATTCCTGTACAAGTAAAATTAGAACGTTTTGATAAAATATTTTTTGAAACGCCTCAAAAAGACTTAGAGAAAATAAAAAAAGAGTTTCCTTTCTTTTTTCCTCCAGGAAATGACAACAGCGTGTGGCTGAATAAAATGCAGGATCCAATCTGGAGAGAATTATATACGGAAGTCCAAAAAAAATATGCTGATATTGAACCGGTAAAAGAAGAATTAGAAGGGGTGTTTAAGCATATTAAATACTATTTTCCTCAAACAAAAACACCAAAAGTGATTACCGTAATCGCTGAGATGGACTATAATAATAAAGCCATTTATGCAGACAGTCTGGTTATTATCTCACTTGAATTGTATTTAGGGAAAGACCATAAATTTTATCAGTTTCCCAATTATTTAAAACAAAATTTTGAACAAAGACAGATTGCACCAGATGTAGTTTCGAGTTTTTCAAAACGTAAAATCCCTCCTGTTTTAGATAAGGATTTGCTGAGTCAGATGATTTATTGTGGCAAACAATTGTATTTAAAAGACTTGCTTTTGCCAAAGTACACAGCGTCAGAAAAAATAGGGTATACGCCAGAGCAATTATTATGGTGTCAAGAAAATGAAAGTTACATGTGGCGTTATTTTATTGAGAAAGAATTACTTTACAGTAACGATCAAAAGTTAATTCCACGATTTATAAATCCAGCACCATTTTCTAAGTTTTATCTGGAAATAGACAATGAATCTCCGGGCCGGGTTGGTGCCTGGATCGGATGGCAAATAGTGCGATCCTATATGAGTAATAAGAACGCAGGTATTGCAGATCTGTTAAAAAAAGATGCGAAAGAAATATTTAAACAATCAAAATACAAACCTAAAAAGTAATGTCAAATACACACACCTCAGAAATTAAGTTTCTAATCGAATTAGATGAAAATAAGGTTCCGGAAAAATTAATGTGGACCGCTAAAGATGGCGGAGTAGAGCTGGAGGAAGCCAAAGCAATAATGTTGTCTATATGGGATAGCAAAGCAAAAGAAAGCATGCGCATTGATTTGTGGACAAAAGAAATGCCGGTAGATGAAATGAAAATTTTCTTTCATCAGACTTTAGTAGCAATGTCTGAAACATTTAAACGAGCCACCGATGATGAAAAAATGGCAGATACCATGAAAGATTTTTGTGATTATTTTGCGGAAAAATTAGAACTCACAAAATAAACAAGATATTATTTACTAAAAAATCCCAAGATTTTATTCAATCTTGAGATTTTTTGGTAAAATGATTTTAGATTTTTTTTTCTAAAATTGGCTGTTGTTTTTAAAAACTTCCTGATTTACTTCTTCTATGTAATTCAATACGTCCTCTTTTCCGGTAGATTCAGTCGCTGATGTGACAAAGTAATGGGGCATTTCGGCCCAGTTATTTGCAAACATTTTCTTTTTATAAGCGGCTACGTGAGAGTCTATTTTTACCTTGCTGATTTTGTCTGCTTTCGTGAAAACAATACAAAAAGGAATTTCGCTTTCCCCCATATACGACATGAATTCAATGTCAATAGTTTGCGCTTCGTGGCGAATATCAATCAAAACAAAAGCACAAACAAGTTGTTCTCTGGTCTCAAAATAATCAGTGATAAATTCTTGAAAAATAGATTTTGTTTTTTTAGAAACTTTTGCATAACCATAACCGGGCAGATCGACAAGAAACCAATTGTTGTTAATTAAAAAATGATTGATCAATTGGGTTTTTCCTGGTCTACCGGATGTTTTAGCTAATTTTTTTTGGTTGGTCAGCATATTGATCAAAGAGGATTTTCCTACATTTGATCGGCCTATAAAAGCATATTCCGGTAAAAAGTCTTTTGGACATTTTGTCACATCAGAGTTGCTAATAACAAATTCGGCGGTATTAATTTTCATTTTTGCTAGGTATAAAATTCTCCTTTTACGATTTGTGTACGGATAAATGAGTGCTTGTAAGCCACTCCTCAAGTAAGCGATTGAATTCCTCTGGATGTTCCATCATAGCTGCATGACCACAGTTATTGATCCAATATAAAGTAGAATTAGGTAATAATTTATTGAACTCTTCTGCTACATCTGGAGGGGTGACTTTGTCATTTTTTCCCCAAATAAGACAGGTTTGAACATGCATTTTAGGTAAATCTTTTGCCATATTATGGCGAATGGCACTTTTTGCAATAGTCAGTGTTTTGATCAATTTCATGCGGTCGTTAACAGACTCGTACACTTCGTCTATAAGATCTTTAGTCGCAACTTTTGGATCAAAAAATACATCTTCTGCTTTTTTCTTAATGTATTCATAGTCCCCCCTTTTTGGGTAGCTATCTCCCATAGCGCTTTCGTAAAGACCTGAACTTCCAGTTATTACAAGACCAGCCACTTTTTCAGGATACATTTTAGTGTGATACAATGCAATATGGCCGCCAAGTGAATTTCCTAAAAGGATAACACGATCTAATCCTTTAAATGTGATGAAATCCTTAACATATTTCGCAAAACTTTTTACGTTAGTTTTTAAAATATTTTGAGTATATATCGGTAAATCTGGAATAATTATTTTATATCCTCTTGTAGAAAAGTAGCTCGCAACGGCATCAAAGTTGCTTAGTCCCCCCATAAGTCCGTGTAAGATTACGATTGGAGTTCCTTCACCAGCTTCATAATAGCTGTATCTGCCTTCTTTTTTATAGTGTTTTTCCATTTTTTGTAAATACGGATTTTCAATTTTGACAAATATAGGATTTAATAAATAAAAATGGATTTTTAGAACAATTTTTAATTGTAAAATTATCCTGCTTTGGGTGAAATTCAGTTATTTTTTTTTAGAATTTAGCAACAAATTTCTATGTAAATGCCTTTTATTTTTACATTAAAAAAATCAAATGTCATTGGTTTTGGGAGTCTTTTTTCTATAACGATCTCTTTCTTACAAATTAAGCAGAATGGGTTAATGGCCTGATTGTCCAAAAAGTAAGGTTTTTTGTTTGAAAGTGGTTAAACTTATTAACAAAGTGGGATATAGTGGTATATAGTGGTAATATTTTTTATATTTTTGCTTAACATCATTTAATACTTTTTCTTGGATACAATTATTGGAACATATGAATGTAAAGTTGATGCTAAAGGAAGGGTGCTGTTGCCAGCGCCTTTGAAAAAGCAATTGGCGCCTTCACTTCAAAACGGATTTGTTTTGAAGCGTTCCGTTTTTCAGCCCTGTCTGGAATTATATCCCATGGAGGAGTGGAATGTAATGATGCAAAAAATCAATAAACTCAATCGGTTTGTAAAGAAAAATAATGACTTCATCCGCAGGTTTACTGCAGGTGTAAAAGTGGTTGAGATCGATGCGTTAGGACGGTTATTAGTGCCTAAAGATTTAGTGGTTTTTGCCAGTATTACAAAAGACGTTGTGTTTTCTTCAGCGGTAAACATTCTGGAGATTTGGGATAAAGAATGGTATGAAAAATCAATAAATGGCGAAGACGTTGATTTTGCAGATTTAGCAGAGGAAGTAATGGGAAATATAAATGACGACGACAATGGAATATCATAATCCGGTTTTGCTTCAGGCATCAGTAGATGGTTTAAATATTAAGCCAGATGGCATTTATGTTGATGTCACTTTTGGGGGTGGCGGTCACTCAAAAGAAATTTTGAAAAGACTGGGGCCGGAAGGAAAGTTGTTTGCTTTTGATCAGGACGAAGATGCGTTAGCAAATGCTTTGCCGGACGAAAGATTCGCACTGATTAACGAGAATTTTCGTTTTATAAAGAGGTTTTTGCGTTTTTACGGGGTGAAAAGTGTGGATGGTATCTTAGCAGATTTAGGTGTTTCATCGCATCAGTTTGATGTTCCGGAAAGAGGTTTTTCGACGCGTTTTGATGCCGATCTGGATATGCGAATGAGTAAAAAAAATGATTTGAATGCTCATCGGGTGGTTAATGAATATGATGAAGCAAATCTAAAAAGAGTGTTTTTAGATTATGGCGAATTGAAAAATGCTCCAGTTTTGGCAAGAACAATTGTTGAGGCGAGAGAGTTGCAACCAATCAAAACAACAGATGAGTTGAAAGCCATTTTGGCGCGATATTTACCGGAAAGAGTTCGAAATAAAATATTAGCCCAAATATATCAGGCCATTCGAATTGAGGTAAATCAGGAAATGGATGTTTTGAAAGAGTTTTTGGAGCAATCTCTGGAAATATTAAATCCAGTAGGCAGATTAAGTGTAATATCTTATCATTCCTTAGAAGACAGATTGGTAAAAAGATTTATCAAAAACGGGATGTTTGAAGGAGAGCCGGAAAGAGATTTTTTTGGTAATTTTTCTGTTCCTTTTAAAACCATTGGTAAACTAACAGTTCCGAATGCCGAAGAAATAAAAGCAAATAACAGAGCGCGAAGCGCAAAATTAAGAATTGCCGAAAAAATATAATCCCCACCCGGCCTCGCCAAAAGGGAGGAGCCAAAGAGGAAAAATAAATAGTAACTTTTAATATCTCGGTTCCCTCTCCTTTGGAGAGGGTCGGGGAGAGAACAAATGAAAAACGGAGTGTATAGCATATTGAAAGCGAAGTTTCTTATTGATGATGATGCTGTCAAAAACTGGCGGTTCATTGTTTTTATCCTTTTGTTAGCTATTGTTATGATTGCAAATACTCAGCGATTTGAGCAAAAAGTATTTAAAATTACGGAGCTCACCGGACGGGTTAAAGAGTTGCGTTCCGAATTTGTAGATCGGCGGTCTGAGTTAATGAAATTAAAAATGGAATCAACGGTTTCTGAAAAAATGATAGAAAAAGAAATCTTTCCTTCAACAGTTCCGCCAATTAAAATAAAAGTTAAAAAAGAGGAAGATAAAAGCTTCTTTAAAAAATTATGGCAGTAGAAGATAAATACATATCCTACAGAATTTATCTGGTCGCATTTGGAATTTTCCTGATGGCGATCGCGATAGCCGTAAAATTAACAAATATTCAATGGGTAGAGGGTGATTATTATAGAAAATTAGCCAAACAAAGAACCGTTAAAAATTTTATTATTCCGGCCAATAAGGGGAATATTTATTCTGCTGATGGAAGTCTTTTGGCTACATCAATTCCAAATTATGAAATACGCTTTGATGCACTTGCTTCAAAAACAGAATTATTTGAGAAGAATGTGAAACCATTATCAGACTCTTTGGCTCTATTGTTAGGGAAATCAGCAAATTATTTTGAAAATGAATTAAGAAAAGCCCGGGGCAATAAAAACAGATATTATTTAGTGGCCCGAGATTTAAGTTATACAGAATATGTTAGAATCAAAGGGTTTCCTTTATTTAATCTTGGTGCTTATAAAGGAGGAATTATTGTAGAACAGGAAACCATAAGAGAGCATCCTATTGGAAAAATTGCAGAACGTACTGTAGGGTATGAGCGAACATCAAACGGGCAATCGCTGGATGGAAAAGGAATTGAATGGGCTTTTAGGAATTATTTAAATGGTAAAGACGGTAAAATATTAAAACAGAAAATAGCCAAGGGACAGTGGAAGCCCATACGCGATGTTAATGAAGTAGACCCTCAGGATGGCTATGATGTGATATCAACAATTGATGTTTATATTCAGGATATCGCACATCATGCTTTGCTTAAACAGTTGGAATTGTATCAGGCAGATCATGGTTCTGTAGTGGTTATGGAAACTAAAACGGGTCATGTGAAAGCAATTTCTAATTTAGGACGAGCAAAAGACGGAACGTACTACGAAACCACTAATTACGCAGTAGCGGAGTCTCATGAACCGGGTTCTACCTATAAATTAGCGGATTTGATGGCACTTCTGGAAGATAAAAAAGCGGATACCAGTTCTGTTTATGATAGCAAAGGAGGCGTCGTTGTATATTCAGGTAAAAAAGTGCGTGATTCCCACAAAGGCGGTTATGGAAAAATTTCTTTAGCAAGAGGTTTTGAACTTTCGTCTAATACCATCATGGTTCAGGCGGTGTATGAAGCGTACAAAAATAACCCGTCGCAATTTGTCAATCATCTTAATGATTTTGGATTAAACAAAACTTTAGGACTCTCCATCAAAGGGGAGGGCGTGCCTTATATCCCTCAGCCAGGCGATAAAAACTGGTCAAACATTTCGCTTCCTTGGATGGCTTTTGGATATGGAGTCCACATAACTCCCATGCAGACACTGGCATTTTATAATGCGGTTGCCAATGATGGGGAAATGGTAAAGCCTCAATTTGTTTCTGAAATTAAAGAATGGAATAAAACAATCAAAAAATATGAGAAAGAAGTTTTGAATCCAAGAATTTGTTCTCAAGAAACGATATTGAAATTGCAGGCAGTTCTGGCAAATGTTGTCAAAAAAGGAACGGCTTCTAAATTATATTCAAAAGATTTTTCGATGGCAGGAAAAACAGGAACAGCGGCGGTGAATTACGGAAAGGCTGGAGGAGCTGGAAAATATTATGCGTCGTCTTTTGTGGGTTACTTCCCGGCAGACAAACCAATGTATTCTTGTATAGTTGTGGTGCATAAACCAAGTACAGCGCTAAATAATTATTACGGTGCGGATGTGGCTGGGCCCGTTTTTAAGAGAATCGCACAAAAAATATTTACCGATGCACCTTCGACAAATGAAATTAAAAATTTAGATAGAAAGATACCAAAACAAGAAAATAATTATGATTCTTATTTTGTGAAATCTCAGAACAAACAACAGTTTATACCCAATGTAAAAGGAATGCCAGGTATGGACGCTGTTGCTTTATTAGGAAATTTGGGAGTCAAAGTAAAGGTCGTAGGAGTTGGAAAAGTGAAAAAACAGTCGCTTGAAGCGGGACAAAATATTCTAAAAAACACAACGATACTATTGGAATTATCATGAGTATACTAAAAGATATATTATACAAGGTAGCCATTGAAGGCGAAATAGGTTCGACGGATATTGCTGTAAACAAAATAGATTTCGATTCTAGAAAAATTGGGTCTAACGATGTTTTTGTAGCAATTCGTGGGTCAATATCAAACGGTCATGATTTTATAGGAAAAGCAATTGAATTAGGAGCAGTCGCTGTGATTTGCGACACATTTCCGGAAATTATTGAAAAAGGAATTACGTACGTTCAGGTAAAAGACACGAATTCAGCCTTGGCATTTATGGCCTCTAATTATTTTGGGGATTCTTCTAAGAACCTGAAATTGATTGGAATTACAGGAACAAACGGGAAAACTACCATTGCTTCTTTGTTGTATCAATTATTTAAAAAGGCAGGGCTTAAAGTGGGATTACTCTCGACAGTTAAAATTTTAGTTGATGATATTGAATATAAAGCCACACACACGACTCCGGATTCGATTACTATAAATTACTATTTGAATGAAATGGTGAAAAACGGAGTCGACTATTGTTTTATGGAAGTCAGTTCTCATGGGATTCACCAAAAAAGAACCGAAGCCTTACATTTTGTAGGAGGTATTTTTACTAATTTGTCTCACGATCATTTGGATTATCATCCAACGTTTGCAGAATACAGAGATGTAAAGAAGGCCTTCTTTGATAATTTGCCTAAAACTGCCTTCGCATTATCTAATATTGATGATAAAAATGGGCAAGTAATGTTACAAAATACAGCAGCCAAAAAATGCAGTTATGCCTTAAAATCGTATGCGGATTATAAAGCGCAAATCTTGGAAAATCAATTGTCCGGTTTGTTGTTGAAAATAAACGGAAATGAAGTTTGCGTTAAACTGATAGGAACATTTAATGCGTATAATTTAGTAGCTATTTATGGAGCAGCAGTCGAATTAGGAATGGAAAGTCTGGAAGTACTTCGTTTATTGTCGGATTTAGAAAGTGTTTCGGGACGTTTTCAATTTATTGTTTCTGCTTCAAATATTACGGCTATTGTAGATTATGCTCATACGCCGGATGCTTTAGAAAACGTACTAAAAACCATCAATGATATTCGCACCAAAAACGAACAGTTGATCACCGTTGTGGGGTGCGGTGGTAATAGAGACAAAAGCAAGCGCCCTATTATGGCCGGAATTGCCGCTGAATGGAGTGATAAAGCAATTTTCACTTCGGATAATCCAAGAAATGAAAATCCGGAAGTGATTATCACCGAAATGGAACACGGTGTCACCGCTCAAAACTATAAAAAAGTGCTGTCAATTAGTGATAGAAAGCAAGCCATAAAAACCGCATGTCAATTGGCACAGCCCAACGATATTATTTTAATTGCTGGAAAAGGGCATGAGACGTATCAGGAAATAAATGGAATTCGTCTTGATTTTGATGACATGGAAATAGTTAAAGAAATACTAGGCCAACTGGGGTAATAAAAGTTTAACCGGAGTAACTGTTTATTTGTCTATGGGAATATCCAAATAACCGATTAACCAAATAACCAAAAAAAGATAAACCAAATAAACAAAGAGATATGCTATACTATTTATTTGAATATTTAGACAAAACACTTGATGTTCCGGGAACTGGTGTTTTTCAGTACATCACTTTTAGATCTGCACTAGCATTGATGCTATCGTTGTTGTTATCAACAATTTACGGAAAAATTATAATCCGCTTTTTGCAAAGACAGCAAGTAGGTGAAACCGTACGCGAGCTGGGTTTAGCTGGTCAGAACGAAAAAGCGGGGACGCCGACCATGGGTGGATTAATCATTATTTTTGCTACGCTGGTACCGGTATTATTATTTGCAAAATTGCATAATATATACATTGTATTATTGATTGTTACTACGCTTTGGATGGGGACTATTGGTTTTATAGATGATTATATTAAAATTTTCAAAAGAGACAAACAAGGATTAAAAGGAATATTTAAGGTTGTTGGTCAAGTAGGTTTAGGTCTCATTGTGGGAACCGTCTTGTATTTTCATGCCGGGGTTACAGTGAGAACGGATATTGGTAATGCCAATTTTTTCAAGGCTTCTACTGAAAATGTTGGTATCAAAACGCCACTTGAAGAAAAATCAACTGCAACAACGATTCCTTTTTTTAAAAACAATGAATTTGATTATGCAGAACTATTAGCATGGACTGGGGAAGGATATGAAAAATGGGCTTGGTTGATTTTTATTCCGGTTGTTATTTTTATTATCACCGCTGTTTCTAATGGAGCTAATTTGACTGATGGAATAGATGGTTTGGCAGCAGGAACATCCGCAATTTCAGTATTGGCACTGGGAATATTTACGTTTGTTTCGGGAAATATTATTTTCTCTAATTATTTGAACATCATGTATATACCTAGTTCAGGGGAAATGACAGTCTTTATTGCGGCTTTTGTTGGATCCTTAATCGGGTTTCTTTGGTACAATTCGTATCCGGCATCTGTTTTTATGGGTGATACAGGAAGTTTAACAATAGGCGGAATTATTGCAGTTCTGGCAATTGCAGTGCGAAAAGAAATGCTGATTCCTTTATTGTGCGGTATTTTTCTTGTCGAAAATTTATCTGTGGTTCTTCAGGTCGGTTATTTCAAGTATACCAAGAAACGCTTTGGCGAAGGCCGAAGAATATTTTTAATGTCGCCTTTGCATCACCATTATCAGAAAAAGGGCTATCACGAAAGTAAAATTGTGACCCGGTTTTGGATTGTTGCCATCATGCTGGCCATTTTGTCAATCGTTACTTTAAAATTAAGATAACATGAGGCTAGTAGTTTTAGGTGGAGGCGAAAGCGGTGTTGGCACTGCTATTCTGGGTAAGAAAAAAGGATATGATGTTTTTGTGTCTGATTTTGGAAAGATAAAAGAGAATTACAAAGAGGTTCTTCTTATTAATGAAATTGCTTGGGAAGAGCAGGTGCACACGGAAGAATTGATTTTGAATGCTGATGTGGTGATGAAAAGTCCCGGAATTTCGGATAATTCTCCAATTGTAAAAAAATTAAAGGAGAAAGGAATCTCGGTAATTTCTGAAATTGAGTTTGCTGCTCCTTACACTGAGGCTACCATTATAGGGATAACTGGGAGTAACGGAAAGACCACCACTACAATGCTGACGCATCATTTGTTAAAAGCAGCAGGGCTAAATGTAGGATTGGGGGGCAATATAGGAAAGAGTTTTGCCTGGCAAGTTGCTGATAATAAATATGATTTGTATGTGCTTGAATTGAGTAGTTTTCAGCTGGACGGGATTGAAAATTTCAAACCGCATATTGCCATAATTACCAATATAAGCCCGGATCATCTGGATCGATATAATTATAAATATGAAAATTATATTGACGCAAAATTCAGGATTACAATGAATCAGACTCAGGAGGATTACCTCATTTACGATGCGGATGACGAAGCCATCAGTGAATGGTTCAAAACACACACAACAAAGGCGAAATTAATTCCTTTTTCATTGACTAAAACATTCAACGAAGGAGCTTATATACAAAACAACAAAATGGAGATAAAGATTAATCAGGAAGAGTATACAATGGACACTGAATACATTGCTTTAGAAGGGAAACATAACATGAAAAACGCAATGGCAGCAACTTCTGTGGCAAAATTAATGCAAATAAGAAAAGCTACAATTCGGGAGAGTCTTTCTAATTTTCAAGGCGTAGAGCATCGTCTGGAGAAAGTTTTGAAAATCCAAAACGTGCAATACATTAACGATTCTAAAGCAACCAATGTTAACGCGACTTTTTTTGCATTAGATAGCATGAACGCACCTACAGTATGGATTGTGGGCGGGGTAGATAAAGGAAATGATTATAATGAATTGATGTCTTTAGTGCGTGAAAAAGTTAAAGCGATTATCTGTCTTGGTGTAGATAATAAAAAGGTAATTGATGTTTTTGGTAATGTGGTCGATATTATGATCGAGGTGTCTAGTATGGATGATGCTGTGAGAATGGCGCAACGATTAACAGAAAAAGGAGACGTAGTGTTATTGTCCCCGGCATGTGCCAGTTTTGATTTATTTGAAAATTATGAGGACAGAGGAAATCAGTTTAAACAAGCGGTTAAAAATTTATAGAAAAAAGGTTTTAGGTTCTAGGTGCTAGGTTTTAGCGCCAAAATCCAAAACCAAAAAAAGCCAAAACCAAAAATGAAGCAACTAATTAACAATTTGAAAGGAGATAAGGTAATTTGGTCATTCGTGGCTTTATTGGCTTTGTTTTCCTTTATGCCTGTTTTTAGTGCGAGTAGTAACTTGGCCTATGTTGGTCGGGGAACCGGAAATACATTGGGCTATTTAGTCAAACATTTGGCTCATATTTGTATTGGTTTTTTAATTATTTACTGGGTTCATAAAGTGCCATATCATTATTTTCGGGCTATTTCTAAAGTAGGATTGCCCGTTGTTTGGGTTTTATTAGCCTATACCTTGATCAAAGGAACAGTTATTGCCGGAGCTAATGCCAGTCGATGGATTCAGGTTCCGTTTATTGGGGTAACGTTCCAAACGTCAACATTGGCCTCAATAGTGTTGTTTATTTTTGTAGCGCGGTACTTGTCTAAAACCAGAGAAGTCCCTATTACTTTTAAGTCTTCTATTTGGGAGCTTTGGACGCCGGTATTCATTACCTTAATGTTTATTTTGCCAGCTAATTTCTCAACAACGGCATTGATTTTTTCGATGGTATTGATGTTGGTTTTTATTGGAAAATATCCTATCAAATACATTGCAGTCATTCTGGGTTCAGGAATTATATTTCTGGCCTTTTTTATTCTGCTTTCAAAAGCGTTCCCTGATTCGAAATTTTTTAGTAGGGTAGGAACTTGGGGAAACAGAATTGAAAGTTTTACCACAGATAAACCAGAGGAAGACGATTACCAAATTGAAAAAGCGAAAATCGCAATTGCATCCGGAAAAATATACGGATTAGGTCCGGGGAAAAGCATTCAAAAGAACTTTTTGCCACAATCTTCCTCTGATTTTATTTTTGCAATTATTGTAGAAGAATATGGGCTCATTGGAGGTTTAGGCGTGCTTACACTATACTTATTGTTGTTGTTCCGATTTGTTATTGCCTCACACAAAGCCACCACGCTCTTTGGGAAATTAGTCGTCATAGGTTTGGGTTTTCCAATGATATTCCAGGCCATGGTCAACATGGCTGTTGCTGTAGAATTATTACCGGTCACTGGACAAACATTACCCTTGA
Organism: Flavobacterium sp. RSP49; assembly: GCF_003968735.1. Classification (NCBI taxonomy): domain Bacteria; kingdom Pseudomonadati; phylum Bacteroidota; class Flavobacteriia; order Flavobacteriales; family Flavobacteriaceae; genus Flavobacterium; species Flavobacterium sp. RSP49. The sequence continues at coordinate 43,813 of NZ_RYDN01000006.1, forward strand.
TTAGCAGCGGAGGAAGTTCTATCTGGATGACGTGTTTTGCCCTTGGAATCATTATTAGTGTGACCAAAAAAGAAGAAGAGATCGTACAAGAATTGAAAGAAGCAGCCAAAAGGGAAGAAGCACTTCAGAAATTAATCGATAGGGAACTAGAAGAAGAAACAGTGGTTGAGGAATCCTATTCTATTGAAGATAAAGCGAAAAATCCATTGCAGGCAGTTTTAAATAAATAAGTTGTTTTATAAAAACACAATAACGCAGTAATTGATTGAAAATGAAACAGTATAAATTCATATTAAGTGGAGGTGGAACGGGTGGGCATATCTATCCGGCAATTGCTATTGCTAATGAATTGAAAACTCGTTTTCCGGACGCTGATTTCCTTTTTGTAGGGGCCAAAGATAAAATGGAAATGCAAAAAGTACCTCAGGCAGGCTACAAAATAATAGGGTTATGGATTGCAGGATTACAAAGACGATTCACCTTTGTTAACACTCTTTTTCCAATAAAACTGATTAGTAGTTTATTGAAATCACGTACTATAATCAAACAATTTAAACCAGATGTAGTAATAGGAACAGGTGGTTTTGCCAGTGGACCGTTGTTACAGATAGCAGCGCTTTGCGGAATTCCAACACTGATTCAGGAACAAAATTCCTTTCCAGGAATTACCAATAAATTGTTAAGCAAAAGAGCCAACAAGATTTGTGTGGCTTACGAGAATTTACAGCGATTTTTTCCGAAAGAAAAAATGATTTTGACTGGAAATCCAGTGCGTCAGGATTTAATTGATATAGAGAGTAAAAGAGCGGAAGCAGTTCGCTATTTTGATTTAGATCCCAATAAAAAAACGCTTTTGGTATTAGGAGGAAGTCTTGGAGCAAGAAGGATAAATCAGCTGATTGCTAAAGAAATTTCAACTTTTTCAGTCCATAATGTACAAGTGATCTGGCAATGTGGGAAATTGTATTTTGAGGAGTATAAATATTGTCAAGAAAATGAAAACATACAAATTCATTCTTTTATTGACCGGATGGATTTAGTATATGCAGCAGCAGATTTTGTGATTTCCCGGGCAGGAGCATCTTCTGTTTCGGAATTATGCATTGTTGGTAAACCGGTGATTTTTATCCCTTCGCCTAATGTTGCAGAGGATCATCAAACTAAAAATGCGCAAGCTGTAGTAGATAAAAATGGAGCAATTCTGCTTAAAGAAAATCAACTGGACACACAATTTAGTGTTGTTTTTGAGTCCTTGGTCAATGATCCGGAAAAACAGAAAGAACTTAGTGAAAACATAAAACAGTTGGCTCTGCCAGAAGCAACAAAACAAATTGTAGATGAAATAATTAAATTAGTCCAAATCCGAAAGGCATAAAGTCAAATGACTTTAAAACTTTAAGGCTTTAAGACTTTAAGACATAAAAAAATGAACTTAAATCAAATACATAACGTCTATTTTATAGGGATTGGAGGAATCGGAATGAGTAACTTGGCACGTTATTTTCGCAATTTGGGAAAGCAAGTTTCGGGTTATGATAAAACGCCTTCTATTCTTACTACGGAGTTAATTGAAAGTGGAATTTCAATTCATTTCGAAGACAGTATTGATTTGATTCCAAAAGATTTTTATCTAGACAATACACTCGTAATTATTACTCCGGCTGTTCCTAAGACGCATTCAGAGTGGAATTTTTTTGTAGAAAGAAATTACCAAATCAAAAAAAGAGCCGAAGTTTTAGGGTTAATTACAAAAGACACCTTTTGTTTTGCGGTTGCCGGAACACATGGTAAAACAACTACATCAGGGATTTTAGGCCATCTTTTGTACGAAAGTGGTGCTGATGTTACCGCGTTTATTGGTGGAATAGTCGAAAATTATAATTCAAATTTAATAGGAAGCGGTTCAACCGTGACTGTAGTTGAAGCGGATGAATTTGACCGTTCCTTTTTGCATTTGCATCCTAATATTGCATGTATTACCTCAATGGATGCGGATCATTTAGATATTTATGGAACCAGTGAAGCAATAGAAGCTTCTTTCATTGAATTTGCTTCTAAAATAGAAGATAAAAACAATCTTTTCATAACAAAAGAATTGCCATTAGAAGGCATCACTTGTGCAGTAAACGAAGCGGCTGTTTACAAGGCATTTAATGTTAGAGTAGGAAACGGCAGTTACGTTTTTGATGTGCAAACGCCTACCGAAATAATTAGAGATTTACATTTTGGTTTACCAGGAAGACATAATTTAATGAATGCATTAATGGCTATTGCAATGGCTAACTTATTCGGCACCCCAACCGATGCCATTGTAAAAGGCATTGCATCATTTAAAGGGATAAAAAGAAGATTTTCGTACCAAATAAAAACAGATAGAAAAGTATATATAGATGATTATGCGCATCATCCTACAGAGATAAATGCCGTGCATCAAGCAGTCAGCGAATTGTATCCAAATCAAAAAGTATTGGCTGTTTTTCAACCTCATTTGTTTAGTAGAACCAGAGATTTTGTGGATGATTTTGCTAAAAGTTTATCCGCCTTTGATGAGGTTGTTTTATTAGATATTTATCCGGCTCGTGAATTGCCAATGGAGGGTGTTAACGCACAATGGTTGATGAGTAAAATGACTAATAACCATAAAAAAATAGTTTCTAAAGAGGATTTAATTCCAACAATTTTAGCAAGCAATGCTACTGTAATAGTAACAATTGGAGCAGGAGATATTGGAGAATTAGTACCAATCATAAAAAAAGCGATACATGAAAGTATTTAATTGGACTAATATTAGATTACTGCTCATGGTTGTGGTAGTGATTTTTCTTTTTTCGTTTACATCAGATCGAAATAAAAACAGAAAATTGACTAAATCTGTTGTTATTTTTGTAGGGGATAACGATCCTTTTGTACGGGAAGAAACGGTTAATAAATTGTTAATAGAAAATAAAAAAGAGGCATCAAGCATTCAAAAAGTTAATTTAGATTTGAATACGTTGGAAGCCACTCTCGATGCACATGCGATGATTGAAAAATCACACGTATTTGTAACCATTGACGGGGTGTTAAAAGCGGTGGTCAAACAAAAAAATCCCATTGCTAGAGTTTTTGGTGAGGCAGGTTCTTTTTACATTGATTACGAAGGGAATAGAATGCCCTTGTCAACTAATTTTACAGCAAGAGTTCCGCTTGTTTCAGGGAGAATAAATAAAAACAACAACGAAGATTTAACTAGTTTACTGCGCATGATTTATGAAGATGATTTTTTGAAAAAAAACATCATTGGTGTCCAAATTATGCCAAATGGAAGCTTAAAAATGTCAAACAGAAATTTCGACTATCAAATAGATTTTGGTAAATTGATACATGTAGCGCATAAATTTAAAAATTATAAAGCTTTTTTTCAAAAAGCGGTTTTAGACAGTTCGTTGTATAAATATAAGAAAATTGACCTCCGATTTACGGAACAAGTAGTTTGCACTAAATAATAGATAATGGAAAAAGAGAATATTGCAGTAGGTCTAGATATTGGGACAACTAAAATAGTTGCCATGATAGGCAAGAAGAATGAATATGGCAAACTAGAAATTTTAGGTGTAGGAAAATCTAAAAGTTTAGGTGTAGCAAGAGGCGTGGTAAATAATATTACACAAACCATACAGTCAATACAGCAAGCAATTCAAGAAGCCGAAAATAATTCAGGTTATAAAATAAAAGATGTAGTGGTAGGAATCGCGGGACAACACATCCGCAGTATTCAGCATACTGATTATATCAGCAGAAGCAATCCCGAAGAAGTAATTGGAGGGAATGACATTCAGCTTTTGATTGATCAAGTAAATAAATTGGCCATGTTGCCTGGGGAAGAAATCATACATGTTTTGCCGCAAGAATTTAAAATTGACGGACAATCCGAAATCAAAGAGCCTATAGGAATGTATGGCGGACGATTAGAGTCTAGTTTTCATGTTGTAGTGGGTCAAGCTTCTTCTATACGTAATGTGGGTAGATGCATTCAAAGTTCTGGAATTGAATTGTCAGGTTTAACATTAGAACCATTGGCTTCAGCAGATGCCGTTTTGAGTCAGGAAGAAAAAGAAGCTGGCGTTGCACTGATCGATATTGGTGGAGGAACAACAGATTTGGCTATTTTTAAAGATGGTATTATTCGCCACACAGCGGTAATTCCTTTTGGTGGTAATGTCATTACGGATGATATCAAAGAAGGATGCTCGATCATTGAAAAACAAGCTGAATTGTTGAAAGTTAAATTTGGTTCTGCTTGGCCAGGAGAAAATAGAGACAACGAAATTGTTTCCATTCCGGGATTAAGAGGTAGAGAACCAAAAGAAATTTCATTAAAGAATCTTTCCAAAATAATTCATGCGCGTGTTGTTGAGATTGTAGATCAAGTATTTACGGAGGTAAAAGCATACGGTCATGAAGATCCTCGCAAAAAGTTAATTGCAGGGATAGTGCTAACTGGCGGTGGTGCCCAATTGAAACATATCAAGCAGTTAGTAGAATACATTACTGGGATGGATACCAGAATTGGATATCCAAACGAACATCTGGCAGGGAATTCTGACGAGGAGATTTCAAGTCCTTTGTACGCAACAGCTGTTGGGTTAGTAATGAAAAGTATTGAGAATAAATCACAGAGTGCAGTTCGAAAAGATGCTGTAGAACAGCCTAGAACATCGGCTTACAGGGCGGCCGTAGCTGAAAATTTAGTTTATGAAATGCCTGAAAAAGAGGAAGAAGTTGAGAATTTGAAAGAAAAACATAATTCTACCGTAAACAGAATACAGAAAAATTTCTTTGATCGTTATGTTGATAAGATTAAAGATTTTCTGGATAATGCAGAATAGATAGTAAAAACATTCACAAGAATTAATAATAAATATCAAAAACCAAATAAAATGATGAGCAACTCAGAATTTGGAAGTATTTCATTTGATTTACCAAAAAACCAATCAAATGTAATCAAAGTTATTGGTGTAGGTGGAGGCGGAAGTAACGCCATCAATCACATGTTTAAGCAAGGGATCAAAGGCGTAGATTTTATCGTGTGTAATACGGATTCTCAAGCTTTACAGAGTAGTTCTGTGCCTAATAAAATTCAGCTAGGAGTACACTTAACCGAAGGACTTGGTGCAGGAGCAAACCCGGATGTTGGACAGCAATCAGCTATTGAAAGCATTTCCGAGATTGAAAAAATGTTGGATCGCAATACTAAAATGGTATTTATTACAGCCGGAATGGGTGGTGGTACTGGTACGGGTGCTGCACCAGTAATTGCACAATTGGCTAAAGAAAGAGACATTCTTACTGTGGGTATTGTGACTTTGCCTTTCTTGTTTGAAGGGAAAGTGCGTCAGGAACAAGCTTTAATTGGTATAGAAAAATTACGCAAACAAGTCGATTCTTTAATTGTTATCAATAATAATAAATTAAGAGAAGTATATGGAAATCTTGGTTTCAAAGCAGGGTTTTCAAAAGCAGATGAAGTTTTGGCGACAGCTTCAAGAGGTATCGCCGAAGTAATTACGCATCACTACACCCAGAATATCGATTTAAGAGACGCGAAAACAGTATTGTTTAATAGTGGAACGGCTATTATGGGATCTTCTGTTTCTTCAGGTGAAAACAGAGCTAAGGAAGCGATTATTGCCGCTTTAGATTCTCCTTTGTTAAATGATAATAAAATTACAGGTGCCAAAAACGTATTGTTGCTTATCGTTTCTGGAACTAATGAAATTACCATTGACGAAATAGGAGAGATTAATGATCACATACAAGTGGAAGCAGGCCATAACGCTAACATTATCATGGGAGTTGGTGAAGATGAATCCCTGGGGGACGCTATTGCTGTGACCATTATTGCCACAGGATTTGATATCGAGCAACAAAACGAAATTGTAAATACAGAACCCAAAAAAATAATACATACACTTGAGGACGAACAGCGAAGTGTTCATAATCTGACCAACAAGACAGTTGCTGCATTTGATTTGAATATGGAATCACCATCGACAAATTCAAATGAGAGGGTTATTTTTGATTTATTAGAAGATACGGTAGTTGCTCCTGAGCCAGTGGTAACGGTGCCAGTCATTAATAACGAAGAATTATTCGTTATATCTGAATTTATCAAAAATTTAGATGTGACTTTTGAAATTGTTTCTCCAATAACAGATATTGATTTTACAATCACATCACCTGTCGCCGAGGTTAAAGAGCTAAAGACTGTTCAGCCAAAAGCAGCAGAAAGACAGGAACAAACTACATTCTCCTTTGATCTGCCGCTTTTCAAAACAACGCCTGTAGTTCCAGTAGAGGCCAGCAAAGTTTTATTTGAATTGACTCCTGAAACGCGTGATATAAGAGTAAATGAAGCCGTTCAATTTGTTCCGGTAACAGAATTGACAGATAACGGAATCATTAAATATTCTCTTGAAGAATATATGGAGCAAGAAAATGATTTCATGGCAAAACCAGTAGCGAAAACGCCAGAGGTTATAATTCCGGAGGAATTAAATATTACCATGAAACAAGTTGACAGCGCAGCGCATGTCCCAGTTGACTTTCAAGGAATCTCGCCTACTGAAATGACCATCGAAGAATCATTGCGAATGAGAGCAGATGAAAGAAGAAAAAAATTAAAAGAATTCAATTATAAGTTTCATAACAATGTGTCTAAAATTGATGAGTATGAAAAAGAACCGGCTTACAAAAGATTAGGAATAGACATCTCAAACCACCAAACTAATAATACGAATTCTAGAATTTCTGTAGGAACGGATAGTAATAATGATTTGCAGTTGCGTTCGAATAATTCATACTTACACGATAACGTGGATTAATGAACTCAAAATAAACTAAGTAACCCGAAAATTTAATTTAATTTCGGGTTATTTTTTTGTGCAATCTGAACAAGGCAATTTGTTGTTAATTCCAGTAAATTTTTTTAAATTTGTCGGGCATTAAAAAAGCGGTTGTTTGAATTCCCGAAAAAAAAAGCAGGAGCCTTTACTACCCTCTGAACATTCAAAAAAGTAGTGGTTTTATAATGAGCATTTCAATAATCGATTTGATAAATAATCGATTAATAAATAAACACTAAACATTATGAGTTTATCAATACACATCATGGACGAAATTAAAACCGCCATGAGAGCCAAAGACACAGTAGCTCTAGAAGCTTTAAGAGCTATTAAATCTGAAATTCTGCTAGCACAAACCGCTACAGGATCAAAAGAAGAAATCTCAGCGGACGATGAAATAAAATTGCTTCAAAAATTAGTAAAAACCCGTAAGGATAGCGCTAAAATTTTTACAGAACAAAATCGTTTGGATTTGGCTGAACCAGAATTAGCACAAATAGTAGTAATAGAAAAATTCTTGCCAGCACAATTAAGCGAAGCAGAAGTAGAAGCTGTAGTAGCAAAAATCATTGCCGAAACTGGTGCCGCAGGTATTGCAGCAATGGGAAAAGTAATGGGATTGGCCGCAGCACAATTAGGTGGAACTGCTGAGGGGAAAACGATCTCTACTATAGTTAAAAAATTATTGACATAGATTTATGATTTAAGAGTAACAGTTTTATATATAGGATATAAAACTGTTGCTGAATAATCTGATATAATATTGACTGCGTAGTTCAACTGGATAGAATATCAGATTTCGACTCTGAGGGTTGCAGGTTCGAACCCTGCCGTGGTCACTTTAATAAACTCAATTACCTTGCTTTTTGGTAGTTGGGTTTTTTTTTGTTTTTTTGAAAGTGCCAAACCATTGCCAAACCATATTAAAAACACTGAAAATTTAATACATTCGTAACTGTTTGATGATTTCAAATTTTAAACCAACGTTTGAACAACGTAAAACGGTAGCTTGAACAACTACCGTTTTTTTATACGTTAAGGGTTTCCTTGAGCGCGTGAGCGTATTGATTCATTTTTATTAATTATTTTACTTGTACACGCGTCACAGATAGGTGCAAACCTTTATTTTTACATCATAAGTAAATTTTCAATTATGCCCAACGGGTAACGATATCAAATAATTTCATTTTGTCCGATTTAAGTATTTGAAAGTTCGAATGAAATTAATGAAAATTGGAACAAATCAAGGCGAATATTTCTTTGTATATTTGCTACCTCAAAAATAATTTAAATAATGATCGAAGATAAAAACCCACAACGCACAAGTATTGCTCAGTTAGGCGAATTTGGATTGATTGCCCATTTGACAAAAAACTTCAAAATCAATCAGCCTTCAACTTTAAAAGGAATTGGCGATGACGCCGCTGTTTTGGATTTCAAAGATAAAAGAGTAGTAGTTTCGACGGATTTATTGATAGAAGGTGTGCATTTTGATTTGGCATACATGCCCTTAAAACATTTGGGCTACAAAGCGGTAGTGGTCAATGTTTCTGATATTTGCGCCATGAATGCTAAACCCACGCAAATCACGGTTTCAGTAGCAGTTTCTAATCGTTTTCCTTTAGAAGCTTTGGATGAATTGTTTGCAGGAATTACGCATGCTGCAAATGAATACAATGTAGATGTTATCGGTGGGGATACGACTTCCTCCCAGAAAGGGTTAATCATCAGTATAACTGCCATTGGCGAAGCAGATGAAAATGAAATCGTGTATAGAAATGGTGCCAAACAAACAGATTTATTAGTCGTAACTGGCGATATTGGGGCTGCTTATATGGGGTTGCAAGTTTTGGAACGCGAAAAGCAAGTGTTTCAGGTGAATCCAAATTCACAACCGGATTTAGATGCGTACACGTATTTAATTGAACGGCAATTGAAACCTGAAGCACGCAAAGATGTTCGAACTCTATTGCACGCTTTAGAAATAAGACCAACTTCAATGATAGATATTTCAGATGGATTATCGTCTGAGATTATTCATTTGTGCAAACAGTCTAAGGTAGGGTGTAATTTATACGAAGACAAACTACCAATTGATCCAACATTTATTAATGTTTGTGAAGAATTCGATATCGACAGTACCACTGTTGCCATAAACGGAGGCGAAGATTATGAATTGCTTTTCACTATTGCCATGGACGATTTTGAAAAAATCAAAGGGAATCCAAACTTTACAATCATTGGGCACATGACACAAGAAAGCGAAGGCATTCATTTAGTGACTCGTGCCAACACTAAAATAGCATTGAAAGCTCGTGGTTGGGATGCTTTGAGTGTATAGAAATCTCTTTAAAATAAACAAAAAACGACACCTATTAAGTGTCGTTTTTTGTTCTTTTTACTTTAAAATAGCAATCCTTTATTTTTAGCTTCTCGAACTAAATCAATATCGCTTCCATGTTCTATTTTTAATAATTCTTTTAAATTCAGTTTGCGTTGCTCAATTGCGCCAAGTGAAATTGGAATATATTGTGGAATGTCATTCAGCTTGGTTCCTTTTGATATATGAAACAAAATATCTTTATCAAATTGATCAATTTCTATTGTATTTTCCTCTGCCTGATTCAACATTTTTAAAACGGACTGACTGTAATATTTTTCGTTTTTTATAAATTTATCGAAAGCAAAAATCAATTCATCAAAAGTTAAATCGTTTTTTATAACCAGTCCACTTGGATTTATTGTTTTGATAATGGTTTTTATCTTCAACAATTCGGTATACATGGTTAGTAATATAATTTTGCAGTTTGGCATGTATTCTAATATTAATTTTGCCAAATCCTCGCCGGAATAAATATTTTTTTCTTCATAAGGCGGCATACTAATATCTAAAAAAGCAATGTCAAATGGCACAATAGCTGGATTGGTAATAATATGGTAGGCTGATTCGCAATCTTTTGCTTTAGTTATAAAAAACTCGAATTCCTTCGGATTATACCTCGTAATTGCATTTTTATATCCTTCTATTATAAAAGGATGGTCGTCAACTATTAATATTTCATTCTTTGTTTTTACTGTATCAACGGAATCATTAGCCATTTTGTATAAGTTGTAAGATTGTTTTTATTCTATTGGGGTGGTAACCGTTATAATTGTTCCTCCTTTTTTTGAGGATTGTATGTCAAAGGTACCATCGCATTCTTTGGCTCGAAAAAGTATGTTTTGCAGACCAATGCCTTTTTTAGCTGTTTTTATATTAAAACCAACACCATTGTCACTAATTTTTAAAATCAAATGATCTTCTTCTTTTCTTAGTTCTGTTTTAATGGTATTAGCATTAGCATATTTATTACTGTTTTGGAGTGCTTCCTGCAGAATACGGTATAAATTGATTTTTAGCGAGTTACTCACCAGCTCCCATTTTATAGCTGGATCAATACTTGAAATTAATTTTGATTTATAAGTCTTTTTTTGGTCTTCAAATAAATTATCAACTATGGCGACGAAGTTATTAATTAATTCTGATTTTTCTCTATTCAAGTCATGTGAAATTTCTCGAATATCCTGCTCAATATTTTTTAATTCTATTAAATAGTTAGTTCTTTTTTCCACAGCATTCTTGTCAGTAATTTTATTCAAGCTGTCCAAGTTAATTCGCACTCCAAACATCCTGCCTAAAACGCCGTCGTGCAATTCGCGTGCTACTCTTTTCTTTTCCTTAATTCTATTTATTTCAATTGTGTTTTGTTGTGTGATCATTAAATTATAAATCTCTTCATTGGCCATTTGCTGATGTTGCTTGAATAACAACTCTCTGTTTTTTGCTTTTTGTGTTCTAATCACAAAGAAAAACAAACTAAGCATTGCCAAACAGCTAAAGATATAAACTAAATTCCTGTTTTGTTGTACTAAGTCCGTATTCTCGTTTTTTATTTCCTCTGTTTCGTATTCAATACGGGTGAATTTATTACCCATTTTACGTTCTGATTTTTGTAATTTCTCGCTGACTTGCATGTATTCCTTTCCATAAACCGCAGCGTTTTGTGGCTCTATAATCGACAATAGCTTCAGCGAATTTAAAACATTACGATAATTGTTTGTTTTTTGAGATAATTCAAGGGCTTGTTTGGCAAACTGACTTGCTTTTAAACTTTTATTCTTAGAATTGAAATATTCGGATAAATTTATTTGACTGGCTATGACGCCCTGAGTTAGTTGCAAACTATCTCTGATTTTTAATGACCGATAAAACAAGTCTGGCAACCCTTCCTTTTCGTTAAGCTTGAATTTAGAATACGCTAGATTATTCAATAACATGGCGTACAATGATGGCTTATCTTTAAAGACATTTTTTTGATCTAGTCCTTTTTGAAAATATCTCTTCGCCTGCTTGAAATCTTGTTTTTTAAGGAGGAGGTAGCCAATGTTATTGTATGAAGTTGCTTTGGGCTGATAAAAAGAGGTCATTAATTCGTCATCAATACTGGCTAAAGCTTTATTGTGATAGCCCATTGCAGTTTTGTAATCCTCTAGTTCATTATAAATCAATCCTAATAAATTATAAGCGTCATATAATGCATCGCTTTTATTACTATTCTTTATAATTTTTAAAACTTTAGAGGACGCTTTTTCAGCACCTAACAAATCACTCTGATTGAATTGCAGGTTTGCTTTATTTATAATAGTTTTTGCTAGATTATAGTTATCATTTAACTCAAAATAGATTTTTTGTGCTTTGTCATAGTATAAAAATGCACTATCCGGGATGCCCTGAGAATCATAATAATCTCCTAAATAATTATTTCCTTTTGCCATACTAAAAGAATCTTGCGTCATTGCAGATTTTTCAAGTATTAATTGCACTGTTTTTATATACTCCTCCCAATTTGGTATGTTATAATATCGATTAGCAATCTTGAATAGATTTACACGATGTAAAGAATCATTTTCTTGAGGGCTAATAATTTTAAAGGTCTTTTGTATGTATTTTTCTCGCTGGGCAGATGGTAGATCAAAATCATTCGCTAGTGACAAATACTTAGAGAGACTGTCTTTAGATTCTATTGATGCTTCGGATTGAGTACTTTTTTTAGTACACCCAAAAAACAAAGAAATAAAAAAAAGTAATGTATAGATTGGATGTTTCAATAGTAAAATTGTTTTACCATCAAAAATAAGAAAATAAACTTATTGGCATAAAAAAAGCTGCCAAATGTTTGACAGCTTTCTTAAATCAATATAATTACTAATATTTTTATTAGTCATTTTTCTTATTCCCCTGACTTGTTGATCCATTTCCAACAATATTTAGTTGTACGTTTTCAATTTTGAAAACTTCTGCTTTGTTATCATTTTTTGTTGTTGAAGTAATTTCTTCATTTGAAGTAAATGAAGTTAATACCAGTACTAAAGAAAATAATCCGATTGTTAAAATTGCTTTTTTCATAATTTGGAGATTTTATATTGTTGTTTGATTTTACTTTTTAGAACCACATTGGTGTGAGATTTTATAGTAAATTTACTCAGACAACTTAAATTTTTTCTAGAAAAAAAGGTATATATGGTAGAACAAGTCTGGATGATAGTGAATGGGTGTCAAATATGGGTGAACGGACAATTTTAGATTTCTAAATAATTACCGTTAGCAAATTCAGCGATAACAAGGTCGATGTTTGTCTTGTACGACTTAGAAAAAGGGAGTTTGACGGTACTGTTTTTTATATAACATACAGCATTTCCGCTGTGAATTCTGGAAATATAGTTTTGATTCACAATATAACTGTTGTGAATTCTTATAAAGGGATATAATAATACCCCTTCAAAATGTTTCAATGTTTTAAAAGCCGTAATCATTTCCCCGTTATTTAAATGAATGTCCGTTGAGTTATTATCGGCTCTAAGGTAACAGATGTCTTTTGCATCAATATAGCGATAATCTCCATAAGATTTGATACACAAAGTGAGTGACTGGTCCTGATGTACTGTTTCAGGTTGTGGCAGGAACGTTGGCTTTTCATCAAGGCTGATCGATTCATTCGAAGTAACCCCGCTTTCGATATTCGATTTATTTAATTTTAAAATCAATTTTATTACATCGATTTGTACTAGTGGCTTTAATAAATAATCAGTCACTTCATATTGTATTGCTTCAAAAGCCAACTCTTTTTTACGGGTGGTAATAATAATTTTAGGGATTATTTTTAGGTAACGGTACAATTCATTGATCAATGCCAAAGACAAATTGCTAGTTGCATCAACAGGATCGATTTCGAGAAAAATTAATTGTGGCGTATGTTCTAAAATTAGATGTAGTCCATCAGCATAATTATTTGCGAAGGCCACAAAAGTTAGTTCTGAAAAACCATCAGCAATGCCTTTTGTTTTCAAAACACTTTCTTGATTGTCGTCAATAATAATGTACAAATAATTCATCAATGGCTTTTCCTGGGATTGTTAAGCATTACATCCGATTTCCAAAGCAAAATATACTTTAGTTTATTAAATTAGGCGGGTTGTTTTAGCAATTTAATGAAACAAAAACATCAAAAAACGATTAAAATGCTTGCGTTTAACATTCTAAAAATAAGCATTTAATCATTTTTTTCACAGGTCTTGTTGATATGTTTTTAACAAATGTTGATACATTAAGATGAAATGCGGATTTATCCGATTAAGAGCACTATAGCTATTTTAAAATATGTTTGAAATTAAATGCACTTAGTAAATTTCTCCTAATAAGAGCTAGTTGCCAGCAAAAAAGCTTTCCTAAAGTCAAGCTGTTACTTGTTGTACTGGTGATTCAAAGAGGAATAATGTCGATTGATAATAACTTTATCCGAATTAACCGCCAAAAAGTAATTGCTAAAAATATTTTTTTTAAAAATTTATCTTACTTTTATTCCAAAAAACAAAAACTATGAAAAAATTATTTGTCTTAATTTGCTTAACTTCTTCTTTATTTGGTTTTAGCCAAGAAAAAGAAACAACTGATTTCAAGAAAAATGAAATTAAACTAAATGTTGCATTTTTAGTTGCAGGTGGTTTCGAAGGAACTTTTGAAAGGATTATAAACGAAGAATCTGCTTTTGGGGTTTCTTTATTTATCCCGATAATTGAGGACATTGAACCAAACTTTAGCGTAACACCATACTATCGTTATTATTTTGGCAAAAAACCTGCTGCAGGATTTTTTGCAGAAGGTTTTGGAATGTTGAATTCCTATGATAGTTATATTTATAATGACAATTCATTTAATTCAGACATAGAAACCAGAACTGATTTTGCTCTTGGTTTTGGTTTAGGAGCTAAATGGATTACCAAAAAAGGATTTCTTTTTGAGATAAATGCAGGTGTTGGACGAAATTTATTTAATAGTTCTGATACTGACTTCGAGATCGTTGGTCGAGGCGGAATAACTTTTGGCTACAGGTTTTAATATTTTAAAGAAGGCTTCTCTCTTGAGAAGCCTTCTTTAAAATAGTCTATTAAGCAAGTCTGCACAGCTACTATATTTTCATGAGCCAATTCTTCATTGAAACTTCATTTTCGATAATAGATTTTAAATCTGCAATAGCCACTCGGTCTTGTTTCATAGTGTCTCTGTGACGAATAGTAACCGTTTGATCTTCGATAGTTTGATGATCTACTGTGATACAAAACGGCGTTCCAAGCGCATCTTGTCTTCTGTAGCGTCTTCCTACGGCATCTTTTTCATCATACGTCACATTAAAATCCCAACGCAAATCGTCAATGATTTTATGTGCGATTTCTGGCAATCCGTCTTTTTTAACCAATGGCAAAATTGCTGCTTTAGTTGGAGCCAGAACCGAAGGTAATTTCAAAACAGTTCTTGTGGAGCCATCTTCTAATGTTTCTTCTTTTAATGAAGTGGCAAAAACTGCCAAGAACATCCTGTCTAATCCAACTGAAGTTTCTACTACATAAGGAACGTAATTCTGATTTAATTCAGTATCAAAATATTGTAATTTTCTGCCGGAAAACTGCTCGTGTGCTTTCAAATCAAAATCAGTTCTGGAGTGAATTCCTTCTAACTCTTTGAATCCAAAAGGAAAGTTAAACTCAATATCAGCCGCTGCATTGGCATAATGGGCTAATTTTTCATGATCGTGAAAACGATAATTTTCTCTTCCTAAACCAAGTGATAAATGCCATTTCAAGCGGGCTTCTTTCCAAAATTCATAATGCTTCATTTCATCGCCTGGACGCACAAAAAATTGCATTTCCATTTGTTCAAACTCCCGCATACGAAAAATAAACTGTCGGGCTACGATTTCATTTCTAAACGCTTTTCCAGTTTGTGCAATCCCAAAAGGAATTTTCATTCGTCCTGATTTTTGAACATTTAGGAAATTGACAAAAATACCTTGTGCCGTTTCCGGACGCAAATATAAATCCATTGCTGTATCTGCGGATGCACCTAATTTGGTACCAAACATCAAGTTAAACTGACGCACTTCGGTCCAGTTTCTGGAACCCGTTTCCGGACAAGCAATCTCCAGTTCTTCGATTAATGCTTTTACATCTTCCAAATCTTCATTTCCTAAAGAACGTCCCAATCGTTCCAGAATTTCTCTCTCTTTGGATTTATACTCTATAACGCGAGGATTTGTAGTCACAAATTCCTGTTCATTGAAGGTGTCACCAAAACGCACTCTTGCCTTTTCGATTTCCTTGATTGCTTTTATGTTGAGTTTTTCAGCATAATCTTCAATCAAAACATCGGCTCTATATCTTTTTTTTGAATCTTTGTTGTCTATCAATGGATCATTGAACGCGTCTACGTGACCCGATGCTTTCCAGGTAGTTGGGTGCATCAATATAGAGGCATCAAGACCTACAATGTTATCGTTCATTTGAACCATGGCGCGCCACCAATATTCGCGTATGTTCTTTTTTAATTCTACTCCGTTTTGTGCATAATCATAGACTGCACTTAAACCATCGTAAATTTCGCTTGACGGAAAAATAAATCCGTATTCTTTTGCATGCGAAATTACATTCTTAAATAAATCTTCTTGTTTTGCCATAATACTGCAAAAATATAAAAAGTGAACTTAAAAAAAAGGAAATTGTTAAAGATTGAAGCATTGTTTTGTCTATTTTTATAAATAAATCCCTGATTACATGTTTGAAAGCATTATTAATCTTTTTTTTCCAAAGGTCTGTTCCGGTTGCAACGCCTTTTTAATTGCGAACGAAAATGTGATTTGTACGGTTTGCAGACACGATATTCCGTTGACCAATCATCATTTGAATCCAGAGAATGATGCTTTCAAAAAATTTTACGGACGAATTCCTGTCGTGCATACTTCTGCTTTGTTTTATTTTCATAAAAAGGGAATTGTCCAAGTGCTTATTCATAATTTGAAATACAAAGGCCACGAAGAAATAGGAACAATTCTAGGGGAATGGTACGCTGAGGATTTGAAAAACATTGAATTATTAACAACTGTAAATGAAATTATTCCAGTTCCATTGCATCGAAGGAAACTAAAAGAAAGGGGATACAACCAAGTTACTGCTTTTGGAAAAGCACTTTCCACTCGTTTAAATGTAGCTTACAATGACTCACTTTTGATTCGGAATGTGTATTCAAAAACGCAATCCAAGAAAAATTTACTAGGCAGAACGGAAGGAATCGAATCTGTTTTTGATGTTTCCTTTACTGAAAAAAATCACAACAAACATTTCCTTTTAATTGATGATGTTATTACAACCGGAGCTACCTTAGAAGCGTGTTCCCGGGCTATACTTAAAATACCGGGTGCAAAAATCAGTATTGTTTGTATGGCGATGGCGCAGTCGTAATTTGGATATTTCGGTTCCAAAACATGTATTTAAAACAGAATGATACCTTAAAGCACAGTCGTTTTTTAGCCCTGATTACTTCACCTAACTTTTACTCTTATAGGAGTTCAGTGAACTTTGTTTGAAGTGAAAATCTTTTTTATGCGCCTTTTCGGTGGATAAAAGATTGGAACAGACGAAGTAAATAGCTTGTGAAAACAAGTATGTTACAACTCTAAAGAGCGCACTATTAATTAATTTTATGAAATTATAACGAAATAGAATTTCTATTTCCAAAGTTAAATGATTAAATTTGGATAAAATATTTATAAATCATTAAACAATCATATTATGGCTTTTGAATTACCACAATTACCTTATGCGTATGACGCATTAGAACCTTATATTGATGCTCGTACAATGGAAATTCATCACTCGAAACATCACAATGCGTATACTACCAATCTTAATGCAGCTATTGCTGGAACGGATATGGAAGGTAAGACGATTGAAAATATTTTGATTAATCTTGATATGAAAAACATGCCCGTTCGCAATAATGGCGGTGGTTTTTACAATCATAATTTGTTTTGGACGGTAATGACGCCAAATGGAGGCGGCCTTCCAACTGGAGATTTATTGGCTGCAATTGAAGCTGCTTTTGGAACTTTTGAAGAATTTAAAGCATCGTTCAGCAAAGCTGGAGCAACTCAATTTGGTTCTGGATGGGCATGGCTTTGTGTTCATAAAGGCGGTAAAGTTGAGGTTTGCGGAACTCCTAACCAAGACAATCCATTAATGCCAGGAATAGGTTGTGGCGGAACTCCAATTTTAGGAATGGATGTTTGGGAACATGCTTATTATTTGCATTATCAAAACAGAAGACCAGATTATATCGAAGCTTTTTTCAATGTAATTAATTGGACGGAAGTGGCGAGAAGATTTGCTTTAGAGAAATAAGCTCCCTAACACCCGAAGGGGGAATTAACAAAAGAGGCTAGAAAAAAAATTTTTTTCTAGCCTCTTTTGTTTCCTGCGAAAATATTTTTTATCTGCTTTGATTTCCCTTTAGTGGTTGGGGCTTTAATTTTATTCTAATAAAAAGGGTGGAATTTCTTCCAACCTTTTTGCCCCAAATCTACCACAAACTTAACCTATTAAAAATATGATTGTTATCTATTGTTACCAAAAATGTTAGACGAACAGCTTAGAAAACTGATTAAAAACCACAAGCTGAAACTTACTAGTAAGCTCTAGCATCTTTCCCCTCGTAAAAATTCATAAAAGCTCTATTAACGACCCTATTTCCTCCTGGCGTTGGATAATCACCAGTAAAATACCAATCCCCTAAATTTTTAGGACAGGCAATATGCAAATCTTCTACCGTTTGGAAAATGATTTTTACCTCGGCCTTTATCTCCGGTGAACTCAACATTTGCGCAATTTTATCTGAAACCTCTTGCGGTTGAAAAGGCGCATATATTGCTGTTACATAATTGATAACTTCGGTGTCATTGAAGTTTTCCTGTGCTTTACATTTTACATATACCTCATCAACAATATGATACATGTTTCTTTCTTTTAGCAATTCTAAAGCTGCTTTAAAAGCTACTAATCCTTCTAGTTTTGCCATATCAATACCGTAACAATCCGGATACCGTATTTGCGGTGCAGAGGATACGATTACAATTCTTTTTGGATTCAAACGATCCATCATTTTGATGATACTCATTTTCAGGGTTGTACCTCGAACAATACTATCATCGATTATTACTAAATTATCCGTTGGTTTGATAACTCCATATGTAACATCATATACATGGGCAACCAAATCATCACGGCTGCTGTCCTCGGTAATAAACGTTCTAAGTTTTGCATCTTTAATTGCGACTTTCTCCGTACGAATTTTGACAGAAAGGAGTTCTTGTAATGATTCCTTAGTTAAGGTATTTCTATTTTGAAGAATATAATTGTTCTTTCTTTGATTCAGAAAATCTTGAGCTGCTTCCACCAATCCGTAGAAAGACGTCTCGGCAGTATTTGGAATATAAGAGAAAACTGTATTGTCTGTGTCTTGATCAATTGATTTTAACACCGCCGGAAGTATCAATCTTCCTAATGTTTTTCTTTCCTGATATATTTCAGCATCACTTCCTCTTGAGAAATAAATTCGTTCAAAAGAACAGGCTTTTTTTACTGTTGGAGGAAGAATCTCTTCCATGGAAACCGTACCGTTTTTCTTAATTATTAATGCCGTGCCAGGTTCTATTTCTTGAACTTTTTCGAAAGGCACATTGAAAACGGTTTGTATAACCGGCCTTTCAGAAGCCACAACAACTACTTCGTCATCTTGATAAAAATAAGCGGGACGTATCCCGGCAGGATCTCTAAAGACAAATGAATCACCGTGACCTAAAAGTCCAGCCATAGCATATCCTCCATCTAAATTTTTAGAAGAACGTCTCAAAATTTTAGCAATATCCAAGCGTTCGGCAATTACAGGAGAAGCTTCTCTTTTAGACAAACCTTCTTCTTTACAATCCTGATACAACTGCATCACTTCTTTGTCCAGAAAATGTCCGATTTTTTCCATAACCGTCACCGTATCTGCCATTTCTTTTGGATGCTGACCCAATTCTACCAAATTTTGGAAAAGTTCTTTCACATTGGTCATATTGAAATTTCCGGCCAATATCAGATTTCGATGCATCCAATTGCTTTGACGCAGAAATGGATGAACGCTTTCAATACTATTTTTTCCAAAAGTTCCATATCGCACATGACCCAAAAACAATTCGCCTAGGTAAGGAATATTTTCTTTTTGAAGCGCTACATCATCCGCATATTCAGGATGAGCTGCCATCTCTTCATTTATTCTTTCATTTATTTGTTTAAATACATCTTGAATAGGCTGCGAATGGTTTGATCGTACGCGACTTATGTATCGCTCACCAGGTTCAACATCCATTTTAATACTTGCAAAACCTGCTCCGTCTTGCCCGCGATTGTGCTGCTTTTCCATAAGGAGATACATTTTTTGTATTCCGTAAAAAGCAGTTCCGTATTTCTCTTTGTAAAATTCAAGCGGTTTGAGTAGTCTAACTAGTGCTATTCCACATTCGTGTTGTAAAGCGTCGCTCATTGTGTTGTTGTTTGTTGTTGTGTTATTCTAAAAAATGAATTGGACTGATTTATATGTGGGCAATAATCAAACCAGATAGTATCTCTTCTATTTTTTTAACAAAAAAACCCCGTTTCCGAGGTTTCCATGTATTATAATTCTATGTCAAACTGTGTCAATGATTTAAATTGTTTTAATCTGGACACAACTTCCTCTTTATCTAAATTAACCATCCGCTCCGTTCCAAATTTCTCCACACTAAATGAGGCTAAATTAGAACCGTATATAACCGCATTTTTCATATTCTCAAAAGAGACGTTTTCACTCTGTGTTAAATATCCTGCAAAACCTCCTGCAAAAGTATCTCCTGCTCCTGTTGGATCAAAAACTTCTTCTAATGGCAGTGCTGGCGCAAAGAAAACTTCTTTATTGTGAAACAAAAGTGCTCCGTGTTCACCTTTTTTTATTACTACATATTTAGGCCCCATATTATGGATCTTAGCGGCCGCTTTCACTAAAGAATATTCTCCTGAAAGTTGTCTTGCTTCTTCGTCATTGATTGTAATCACATCAACACGTTTCATTACATCCAATAATTCAGGCAAAGCACAATCCATCCAAAAATTCATAGTGTCGAGCACCACTAATTTTGGTTTAGTTTCCATTTGGTCAATTACGCTACTTTGTACTAATGGATGTAAATTTCCTAACATTACTATATCGGCATTTTTAAAATTCTGAGGGACTTTCGGTTGAAAATCACCCAAAACATTAAGTTCCGTTGCTAATGTATCTCTTGAATTCAAATCGTTATGGTAAAGACCGCTCCAAAAAAACGTTTTTCCACCTTTTACTACTTCAAGTCCAGAAATATCAATGTTTCTTGCTGTCAATAAATCTAAATATTCTTGTGGAAAATCATCGCCAACGACAGAAACTATGGCAGATTGTAAATTAAAAAAAGAAGCCGAAAGTCCTATATAAGGTGCAGCTCCACCTAATATTTTATCCGTTTTGCCAAAAGGCGTTTCTATACCATCAAAAGCAACGCTTCCAACAATCAATAATTTATTCATTTATGTAGATTCAAATTAAGGCGCAAAGATAGGGTATAACTTGTGAAGTTGCAAAGAGTCTGAGGTGTAAAATTTTGCCAAATTAAGAGGTAGTCCTAGACTAATTTACGCCATAATTATTAGAGTTGTTATCCTTATTTGAATTTATGATTTAACCAAAATATTTTTATTTAATAAGTCAATAATAGCCTCATTTTCTTGGTTCACCGCATAATCCAAAGCCGTTTTTCCAAAAATGTCTGTTTGATGCGTATTAATTTTATATTTCAACAAAATTTCCACACATTTTTCCTGACCAAAAGTGGCAGCAAAAAATAACGCATTTGCCTTATTGTAATTTATTATGTCTGGACTTGCTTTGTGTGCCAATAACAATTCTGCTAAGGAAGAATACCCTTTAAAGCACGCACCCATCAAAGCGGAATTGCCGGAGGAATCCTGAATATCTAAATTTGCTTTTTGCGAAATCAAATACGTTGCAACCTCATAATTATTATTGTAAACCGACAGAATAAGCAAACTATAACCAGAGGAATTTAATAAATTTATATCATTTCCTTCCTGTACAAATTTTTCAATCGTTTTTAGATCATTGGTCCTTGCCGCTTCAAAAACATCCTTGTTTTGTGCGTTCAAAAAACCAGAAATTAAAATCAATAAGGTGAAAATTATTTTTTTCATTTTTTTAAAATTTAAATAGTAAAGGAGCGCTAAAAACGCTCCTTTATTAAGTTTCCTTACAATTATTGCATCATTAAAGATTCTAATTCTTTACGATCCATTTTAAGTTCTTTTGCTAAACGCATTCCGTATTCTCTATCCGCTTGATAAAAATGAGCAATCATCTTAGCAACAATTACTTTGTTTTTTACTTGTTTTAAAGCACCTGATAAATTAAAAATTAATGCATCTTGATCTTTCTTAGAAAAAGAACGGTACAAATCGCCCGCTTGTGCGAAATCATTTGGTTTCGAAATTTTTGACTGTGCAGTAGTTGCGTTTGCAAATTCTGATTTTGAATACTTGAATTTTGCATCATCCTTTACCTCCGGTTTATTTGTTGAAGGCTGATAATTTACATCACCAGTTTGAGGGCGCAACGACATATACCCATTTTCATTGTAGGTGTTCACTCCGTTTTTAGGCATGTTTACTGGAATTTGTTGAAAATTCCCTCCTAAACGATGGCGTTGTGTATCAGTATATGAGAACAATCTCCCTTGTAATAATTTATCTTCTGAAGGCTCAATACCTGGAACTAAAATTGCTGGAGAAAAAGCGGCTTGCTCTATTTGCTGAAAATAATTAGTAGGATTTTGATTCAAAGTCATCGTTCCTACTTTTATCAGTTTAGCAATTTTTTCAGGCCAAATTTTAGTAGGATCAACAGCATTAAAATCCAAAGCTAAAAAATCTTCTTTCTTCAACATTTGAACATACAAATCCCATTTTGGGAAATTCCCTTTTTCTATTTCATTACGCAAATCCAAAGTAGCATGTTCAATTTGTGTGGATTGAATTGCATTAGCTTCGGCTTGCGATAAATTACGTACTTCTTGTTGCGGAACCCATTTGTATTTTACGTAGGTTACTTCGCCTTTCGCATTTACCCATTTGTAAGCATGTACTCCATTTCCTTCCATTTGGCGAAAATTAGCAGGGATTCCATAGTCAGAAAATACCCAAGTAAACATGTGCGTTGATTCTGGTACATTGGAAAAGAAATCGAATGCTCTGTTCGGATCTGATGCGCCGTTTGTTATTGGGGACGGTTTAAAGGCATGAACCATGTCTGGAAACTTCATTGCGTCACGGATAAAGAAAACAGGCAAATTGTTTCCTACTAAATCATAATTTCCTTGTTCAGTATAAAATTTAACTGCAAAACCTCGAGGATCACGGTATGTTTCCGGGGAGCCTGCCTGATGTATTACCATTGAGAACCGAACCAATAATGGTGTTTTTTTACCCGCTTTATTTAAGAAATCTGCCATCGTAACATCCGAAAAATCAGAGGCAGCAACAAATTCTCCAAATGCACCAGTTCCTCGAGCATGAACCACTCTTTCCGGGATGCGTTCGCGGTCAAATGCAGCTAGTTTTTCAATCAAATGAATGTCTTCAAGCAGGACTTGTCCATCTTGTCCAATTGTTTTTGAATTTTGATTGTCTCCTACTGGAGCTCCGGAATTTGTTGTCAACGTTTGACCAAGTGTTAGCTGAGTTATCACTAATGCTAGTGATAAGACTAATGCTTTTTGTTTCATAAGGTTATTTTTTTTATTTAATTCATGCAAAAATATTGACAAAAATCATATTGACATAACTGAAATTTTATATCTTTGCTATAGACAATATCTATATATGAATATCCAACAATTAGAATATATAATTGCAGTAGATCGCTTAAAAAATTTCACTAAGGCCGCAGAGTATTGCAATGTAACTCAAGCAACATTGAGCGCAATGGTCAAGAAATTAGAGCAAGAGCTTGGAATAGTGATTTTTGACCGAAAGAAAAATCCAACTGAAACAACCGAAATTGGAATAGAAACTATTGAAAATGCAAAAAAAGTAGTTCTTCATAGCCAGCTTTTAAAAGACAACGCCAAAAAGAGTATTGGAAAAATTGAAGGAAAAATTAGAATTGGAATCATCCCGACAATAGCAAACTCTTTACTTCCAAAAATTTTAAAACCTATTTTAGAAAACTTTCCTGACTTAAAACTAGAAATTTCAGAACAAACAACCAACTCCATTACAAAACAGCTGAAAGAAGGGCAACTTGACATGGGAATTGTTGCGACACCTTTACATGACACTGAAATTGAAGATATCGTGTTATTTTATGAAACTTTAATGGTGTATGGCGACATTGACCCGGTACAGAACTATATTTTACCCGATGAAATTAGAAATCATAAAATCTGGCTTTTGGAAGAAGGTCATTGTCTTAGAGAACAATTTATTAAATTATGTTCTTTAAAGAAAAAAGAAAAAATGGTTGAAAATTTAAAACTTGAAGCAAGTTCTTTTGATACTTTATTGAATATGATTGACGAATTTGGCGGATTAACTTTGATTCCCGAATTATATTACAACACCCTTTCTACCGAAAGAAAAAAACAAGTCAGTTTTTTTAATGCTCCTATTCCGGTTCGTGAAATGAGTATTATTTACCACCGTCCTTATGCAAAAATCAGAACCATTGAAGCGCTTGCCAAAATCATTCACAGCACAATAAACAAAGATTTGATTTCAAATAAATATAAAAAAAGCGAATTAGCAATTACTCAAATATAATAATCACTCACACGTGCTTTCATAAAAAGCATCTATAGAAAGTTGTTTTTGCATTGAAGCCATAACAGCTAAGGCATCACATCTTTCGTTTTGGACATGATTGTTGTGGCCTTTGATCCACTTAAAATCTACTTTGTGTTTTCTGTATACAATTAAAAATCGTTTCCACAAATCAGCATTTTTCCGGTCTGCAAAACCTTTTTTTTCCCAACCCAAAACCCATTTTTTAATTACTGAATCCACCACATATTTAGAATCCGAAATCACCAAAACGGTAGTATTAGGATTTTTTAGCTTTTCGAGACCTGCAATTACTGCCAACAACTCCATTCTGTTATTAGTGGTTCGACGAAAACCTTCATAGAATTCCTTTTTATAAGGTTTTCCTACCCATTCCATAACAACGCCATAGCCACCGTTGCCTGGATTGCCTTTAGCAGCACCGTCTGTGTATATGTGTACGTCGTGAGCAATCAAAATTATAAATTATGAGTTAATAGTCTTTCAATCACTTCCGGAAAATACTTTTGTTCCAATTCATGAATTTTATAGGCCACTTCTTCTGGAGTTTCGTGACCTGATAAAATTATTTTTTTTTGAAAAAGAATATTTCCTTCGTCATAATTTTCATTAACATAATGAATGGTAATTCCGGTTTCTTTTTCATTATTTTCCACAATGGCTCGGTGAATATTCATCCCGTACATTCCTTTGCCACCATATTTTGGCAACAAGGCAGGATGTATGTTTATGATCTTATCCGGATAGGATGTGATGATATTTTCAGGAAATTTCAATAAAAAACCAGCCAAAACAATCAGATCAGGCTGAATTGTATTTATTTTACGTAATACTTCCCCTTCAATAAGTTGTTCTTTAGTAAAAATATTCGTTGCAACGCCATGGTTTTTTGCTTTGTCAAGCACCTTGGCGATGGAGCTGTTTGCAAAGACTGCTTGAACCGTTGCAAGTTTAGATTTTGCAAAATACTTTATGATGTTTTCAGCATTAGTACCCGATCCAGAAGCAAAAACGACAATTTTTTTCATAACCTAGCTTGTTTTAATGATGCAAAAAAAGGGATAAAAAATGAAAATAAATAACATTGTGGCAGCTTTGTTAAAATAAATTTCATAATTTAGTTGTCACATTTATTAACTAAATAGTTGTTTTCAAATAAAGTTTTTTATTTTTGCCAACAAATTAAATTCTAAAATTAAAGATTATGTCAGACATTGCATCAAGAGTAAAAGCGATTATCGTAGACAAATTAGGTGTTGACGAAAACGAAGTTGTAACAGAAGCAAGCTTCACTAATGATTTAGGAGCTGACTCATTAGACACTGTTGAGCTTATTATGGAATTCGAAAAAGAATTTGACATTCAAATTCCAGATGATCAAGCAGAAAACATCGCTACTGTAGGTCAAGCAATCTCTTACATCGAGGAAGCAAAAAAATAATAAATACGCACCCGTTTACAATCTTGTAAGCGGGTGTTATTATTATTTTGAAATTAAATTCGAGATTGGATTTCAATCAAAAAGATATTTATTGTAATACCCATGGCTCTTTTTGTAAAAATACAGTAAAGAAAGCATGGGTTTTATTTGTTTAAAGATAACAAAAAATAAAGAATTTATGGTATTAAGACGAGTTGTTGTAACAGGTTTAGGTGCTCTTACTCCTATTGGAAATAACATTCAAGAATATTGGAATGGACTTATTAATGGCGTTAGTGGAGCAGCACCAATAACTTATTTTGATGCTTCAAAATTTAAAACTCAATTTGCGTGTGAATTGAAAAATTTTAATGCGGAAGATTTCTTAGACAGAAAAGAGGCTAGAAAAATGGATCGCTATGCGCAGTATGCTATGGTTGCCTCTGATGAAGCGGTTGTAGATGCCGGTTTCAATTTTGAAAAATTAGACAAAGACAGAGTAGGTGTTATCTGGGGCTCTGGAATTGGAGGATTAGAAACTTTTCAAATTGAAATGTTGAACTTTGCTGCAGGTGATGGTACTCCTAAATTTAATCCTTTCTTTATTCCAAAAATGATTTCGGATATCGCAGGAGGACATATCTCTATAAAATACGGATTCAGAGGTCCAAATTTTACCACTGTTTCTGCTTGTGCTTCTTCTACAAATGCTATTATTGATGCTTTCAACTATATAAGATTAGGTCATGCTGATGCTATGATAACCGGAGGCTCTGAAGCTGCGGTGACCATAGCCGGAATGGGTGGCTTTAATGCCATGCATGCTTTATCTACCAGAAATGACGATCCTAAAACCGCTTCTAGACCAATGGATAAAGATCGAGATGGTTTTATCTTAGGCGAAGGAGCTGGCGCATTAGTCCTAGAAGAATACGAACACGCTATTGCTCGTGGAGCAAATATTTACTGCGAAATTGGCGGTGGCGGAATGTCAGCTGATGCCTACCATATTACGGCACCGCATCCTGATGGATTAGGCGCTAAAAATGTAATGTTAAACTGTTTGAGAGATGCCGGTTTACAAGCAACTGATGTAGATGGTGTGAATATGCACGGAACCTCTACGCCACTTGGTGACATGGCAGAATCTAAAGCAATACTTCATGTTTTTGGGGAACATGCTTACACGATGAATTTAAATTCGACTAAATCTATGACAGGCCATTTACTTGGTGCAGCCGGAGCAGTAGAAACAATTTCTTCGATACTTTCCTTAAAACATGGACTAGTCCCACCAACAATAAATCATTTCACAGATGATGAAAATATCGACGCTAAACTAAATTTTACGTTCAACAAAGTTCAGAAAAGAGAAATGAATGTAGTGATGAGTAACACTTTCGGTTTTGGAGGTCACAATGCTTGTGTACTAGTAAAAAAATTAGAAATCTAATTATAAATGCGTATAATTAGAAAAATATTTTCAAAATCCCGTTCTCCAGAAGACGGGATTTTTTTTGATTCTATTCAGAAAATTCTAGGATTTGCCCCATTAAACCTTGATTTTTATAAAAAAGCATTCACCCATCGTTCCTCTAATCGCCTTGATATTTTAGGAAATCCAATCAATTATGAACGGTTAGAATTTTTGGGAGACGCAATGTTAAGCTCCGTTATTGCGGCTCATCTATTCAATAAAGCACCTGCTGGTGACGAGGGATATTTGACTAAAATGCGTTCTAAAATTGTGAGTAGGGAGCATTTGAACGAATTAGGGAAAGACTTAAATCTTGTACAATACATAGAAAGTAAAGTGCCACTTCAGCATTTTGGCGAGAACATCCATGGTAATATTTTTGAGTCATTGGTGGGAGCGATTTACTTAGACCGAGGCTATGTATATTGCGAAAAATTTATTCAAAAAAGAGTAGTACTACCTTATGTAGATATTGCAAGACTCGAAGGAAAAGTAATCAGTTACAAAAGTCTGGTGATAGAATGGTGTCAAAAAGAAAAAAAAATATTTCATTATGATATTTTTGAGGACAATGCTATTGATGGGCAACGCTTATTTGGCGTGAAACTTAGCATTGACAATAAAGTGATTGCAAAAGCACGAGCCACATCAAAAAAGAAAGCAGAAGAAAAAGCATCCCAACGCGCTTATTTTGCATTTCAAGAAAAAATGGAAAGAAAATAATTTAATATACACAAAACTATATCGTTTTCGTTTATAAATTAACAAAAACATCACCTTGTGAGCGGTCAATACTTCGATAGAAATACTATATTTACATCTTATTTTTTCATGAAATGGCTATTCTTAAACTTGATCTGGGCGAATTTGACGAAATAGATTACTATCTTATTGCGATTCATACTTCATTAGAGGACTATCGTTTGGCATTTTTTATTAATCAAATGCTGCCTGTCAATCTTAGTAAAAGTAATAGTGAAATTCAAATTAATATTAAAGAAGGAGAAACAGGTTTTTCCAGATTTTATTATGAAGACATTGAAAGCGGCATTTCCTGGAATTTGATTCAAAATAAAAATGAAGTCATCCAGTATAAAAAAGGAAATAACCAAAATCTATTTTCTAACGTGTCCATGGAAGTTTCAACAAAAGTCTTTTTACTTCCTGAATTTAAAAAAGTAGATTATTTTTTAAAAATAGAACATCACGAAGATACCTTAAACGTATCCCAAACGCAACTCCTATTAAATACCATAAACAGCATATCTACTGTTTATATAGTAGATACAAATAAAATAAAATCTAAAAACAATTTAATTTTTTAATACAAATGCTTACAAACAAAAAAACTAAAATTGTAGCCACACTTGGGCCTGCATGCAGTACAAGAGAGATCATAAAAGACATGATCGAAGCTGGTGTAAATGTGTTCCGAGTAAACTTCTCGCATGCGGACTACAATGATGTAAAAGAAAAAATAAGCCTTATACGAGGTTTAAATGAAGAGTTTGGTTATACAACGGCTATTCTTGGCGATTTACAAGGGCCAAAACTTCGAGTAGGAGTTATGGAGGAAGGTGTCGTCGTACACGATGGGGATCTAATTACATTTACAACTGCCGAAGATATTCTTGGAACTGCTAAGAAAGTATTCATGAAATATCAAAACTTTCCAAATGATGTAAATCCTGGAGAAAGAATTTTGCTTGATGATGGTAAACTCATTTTCGAAATCGTGGAGACGGATAAAAAATCAGAAGTTATAGCAAGAGTAATTCAAGGTGGCGAATTGAAATCAAAAAAAGGAGTAAATTTACCTAATACAAAAATATCCCTACCGGCAATGACCGAAAAAGATATTGCAGATGCCATTTTTGCCATTGGCCAAAATGTAGATTGGATTGCCTTATCTTTCGTGAAAACACCACAAGATTTACAAGAATTACAAGAATTAATCGCCAAACATTCAGAACATAAAATTCCAATTATTGCCAAAATCGAAATGCCGGAAGCACTAGAAAACATTGACAAAATTGTTGCTTATTGTGATGGTCTGATGGTTGCCCGCGGAGATTTAGGAGTAGAACTTCCTGCTCATGAAGTACCGTTAGTTCAAAAAGAACTTATTCGCAGAGCCAAAACGGCTAGAATTCCAGTTATTGTTGCCACGCAAATGATGGAAACAATGATTACGTCTCTTACACCAACTCGTGCCGAAGTAAATGATGTTGCTAACTCCGTTATGGATGGTGCTGATGCCGTAATGCTTTCGGGAGAAACAGCAACTGGAAATTATCCGGTTCAGGTAATTCAAAAAATGACACAAATCATTGAAGCTGTAGAAGATTCACCGCTAATCCAAGTGCCACAAAATACGCCACAGATAAAAACAAAACGATTTATCACTAAAACAATTTGTCACCACGCTGCCTCCATGGCTAATGTAATCAAAGCAAAAGCAATTTGTACTTTGACAAATAGTGGGTATACCGCATTTCAAATTTCTGCATGGAGACCAAATGCACATATTTTAGTGTTTACCTCAAATAAGAGAATCCTTACTCAGCTTAATTTATTATGGGGTGTAAAATCTTTCATGTACACTAAAGATGTAAGCACAGATGATACCGTAACGGACATAAATGAAATTGTAAAACAAAAAGGGTTTGTACAAAAAGGAGATTTCCTTATCAATTTAGCAGCAATGCCTATTAAGGAAAAGGGGATGGTAAACACCCTGAGAGTTTCTGAAATAGAATAATAAAACATTCTCATTATGTATTAAAAATCCGTCTGGTTCGATCAACAGACGGATTTTTTTGTTAAAAACACGGTAAAAAATTGATTTTCAATAAGTAAATTACAATTGCACTTTACTTATTGGGTTATGACAGATTTGTCTCAATCTAAAATTGCTATTTTGCTTTTTTATCGTTAGTTCTAAATAGTACACTGATTATGTATCTTTGTTCGTGGATTACGGGGCTCCTTATTTTTAACTTTTGTCAGGCGTAAATAAACAACATTTGTTGCATTTGAACGAAAGGGCGGAAATGTCTTTTTTATAAAGTTACATTAATTAGCTGAATCTAGTACTTTAAACAAAAAACCTTGAAACAAATTCTCTTTAAAAATACCAACATCTCCTATTCCGATACCGGGAAGGGAACCGCTATTGTCTTACTTCACGGTTTCTTGGAAAATAAAGGCATGTGGGATTTTTACATTCCGGAGTTTGCTAAAAAAAACCGCATCATCACCATTGATTTATTGGGACATGGCGAAACGGAATGTTTGAGTTACGTGCAAACGATGGAGGATAATGCTGATGCTGTGCACGCTGTTTTATCGGAACTACGCATCCGTAAAGCCATTTTTGTAGGGCATTCTATGGGCGGTTATGTAGCTTTGGCTTTCGCCGAATTGTATCCGGACACGATAAAAGGATTGGTTTTATTAAACTCGACCGCAAGAGCCGACAGCGAGGAACGAAAAACAAATAGAGATCGGGCTATAAAAGCAGTAAAACAATCTTTTGTCAATTTCATCTCACTTTCCATTGCAAATTTATTCAGTGAAAACAACAGAGAGCGCCTTTTATCAGTAATTGAAAGCGTAAAGAAAGAAGCTTTAAAAACACCCCTTCAGGGAATCGTTGCCTCACTGGAAGGTATGAAAATACGACAAGACAGAGAAGTGTTGTTGCATTTAGCACCTTTTCCTAAACTTTTGATTCTGGGCGAAAAAGACCCGGTTCTAAATTACGAAGAAACCAAAGAACAGATAGAAGGCACAGCCATGAAACTGGTGACTTTTCCGGACGGACACATGAGTCACATTGAAAACCAAGACGAATTGTTGAACGTATTATTAGCTTTTTTCAAAAGCATCTAAATCATTCCAGGTTTCAAATACCCTTTTTCCACCAATTCGCTTTTGTCTTTTAAATGATGCATTTTTCCTTCTTTCATAAACGCCAGTTTTGTGGAGACTTTTATCACATTTTCATAATTATGATCTGTGATAATAATGCCTTTTGTGCTGGACATTGCAGTGATTAATTCATTAATTTTTTCAATCATTATGGGTGATAAGCCATTGTATGGTTCGTCTAGTAAAGCAAATTTAGATGCATTATTCAGGATTAATTTAATTTCTAAATACCGTAATTCTCCGCCAGATAAATGTTTTATTTTTTTCTCTAACATCGATTGAATCATATCGTCAGCATAAAAATCCTGTAATTTATCTTTGGCAATAGCCAATTGAATAGTCTTTTTTATCGAAAATGAATTTGGAATAAAATTATCTTGAGACAAATAACTGATTTCGTTTAGCAAATCACTAGTTTTTGATTTCACGTTAATTGTCAAAGTGCTTTTGTAAAACTCGAAGATATTGGCTAGTTTTCTGATTGGGAATTTTGTTTAAATTAGTTTTTCTTCAAAAGGAATGTTTTCATCTAAAATTTCGCTTAATAAAAGAACCATTTGCTCTAAATAATTACCTAATATTTCTTCATTTATAATTGCATTTATTTCGTTGATTTCTTTAAAATTAAACGCAAGAAAACCTGCTTTTAAATTCTTAAAAGAAATTATTCCTGCTTCAATTGGTTTTCCTTTAGCGTCATGCTCATACATATAAGCATACGCCAGCACCTGAATGATTTTGTCGCTTTTAATATCTTCAGTAAGTCCTTTCCATGATTTCAGTGTAACGCTTGCTTTTTCTACTTTTCCGGTTTTATAATCGATAATTCGAATGATTCCGTTGCGCTCTTCAATCCGGTCTACATTTCCTTTTATCAATACCGGAAAAGGCAAATTAGGATGATTTATAATTCGCTCGAATGTTTGTTCCAAAGCTATAATTTTTATTGCATCACCATTCTTGATACTTTCCAGTTCCACTTTCAGGAAATTGGAAACATTGCGCTTGGCGACTTCAAATGCCAGCAAATTTTTACCCTTTTTGATTTCACCTTCTTTGTACACCAATTTGAATTGTTTCAAAACCTCTGTATCTATTTGTTTGAAACAATTTAGAATATCACTTTCTGATATAAATTTATCAATTAAAGGCTCGTATAAAACTTTCAAAGTTTCGTGGATAATAGTTCCCAAGGTATTCAAGGCAATATTTTCCTCTACTTCTTCGACTTCGCTGATGCGTAAAATCTTCTGGAAATAAAACTGAATTGGATTCCGGATATAACTCGTCATCGCCGATGGAGAAAACCCTTTTTCGGCTATTTCTTTCAATCGCAGCATAACACGTTCTGATTTTGGAATCACCATAGGCTGATACGCTGTTTCGGGTAGCACGGCATTATAAATTTCGTGAGTCAGCGTATGATTTTTTTGTTTTTCGACTTCAAGTTGCGTGATGAATCTGCTTTTTTCTCCTGCATCCAATCCTTCACTTTCGGTATTATAAATTAAATAAATGTTCTTTGCTCTTTGTAATAGATGATAGAAATGATAGGTGTAAATTGCATCTTTTTCTTTGAATGTGGGCAAGCCCAATTCGCGTTTTACATCATAGGGGATAAACGAATTTTGCGATTTTCCGGCCGGGAATTTCCCTTCATTCATCGAAGTGACAATAACGGTGTCAAAATCTAATACACGGCTTTCTAAAACGCCCATAATTTGCAAACCATTGAGCGGTTCTCCTTCAAATGAAACCTCGGCCAAATCAATAACTTGTTTGTAAATGGCATAAAGAGTTTCGATTTTATCGATATGTTCGTGCTTTGAATAATAATTAATTAGTTTGTTAATGACTTTAAAAATAGCAAAAACAAAAGCTTTGGTGATTTTTTCTTCTTCGTTGTCGTTACTTAAATTTCCTTTGATGGTTTGCAATAATTTTGAAATGGTCTCTAAAACTGGAATCGAACCCTTTTCCCATTTTTGGAATAATAAAAGAAATATTTCACTTGGAATTCCATTCAATTCCATCAATTTATGATGCGTAATAAAAGTATAATTATTTTGGTTAATGGTTTGGACTAGCACGCTGGTTTTTGCGTATGGTTCCACCAAGGGATGGGTTAAAATATCTAAGATATCTTTGTAGTATAAGACATAGCTTTTAGCATTTCTGGACAATGCATTTGTGTGCATTTTGAATAATTTAGCAGTCAAAATCTGCGCTGGATTGTTCTTGCTGGAATATCCCATCGTAATATTCAAAGCGCCAACACTTGAGGGTAATGAATATAAAAGCGGTACCAAAAGATTTTCTTCGCCCAGAACCACAGCAACTTTATCTAGCGTTCCATCAGTTTCTAGGCTTTTGGATTCAATGATGATATTCTCGATAATACTCCCGGCTATTTTGGCTTGACCAATTGTTTTGGGTGTGCCAATGACCTGAATGTTTTTAGTTTGAGAAAAATCATTTACAATCCATTCAAATGGATGTAATTTATAATGTTTCCAATTTTCTTTAAAACGTCGTACAAACAAACCAGCATCATGATAGGGATCATTGAGAAAGGTTTGGTCTGCGTCCCAATATATTATGGCTTGATCAGAAGCGATGAGATGTTGGATTATTTTTTCTTCGGCTGCATTCAATGCATTAAAACCCGCAAAGACGAATTTTTTGTCATGTAGGGAATTCGCAAAATGATTTATGTTATGCACTGCTTCACGATAGATTAATCCTTGATAGCCGATTCCCTTGTTCAGTAAATGAGCGTACAATGATTGATAATAGTTGGGCAGTAGTTTCCAAAAATCAATATATTTTTCTAATAATGCCGTTTTGTTTTCTACTTCAATTCCCCATTTTTTGATATCTTCAATGTCTTTCAGATAGGAAAGAACATGGGATGGATCTAGTAAATAGCGGTCAATTTCATTGAAGTCCTGCAGGACTGTTTTGGCCCAATTGGCAAATAATTCAAAGGATTGTTGATTTGCTGTAGCGGTAATAGATAAATACACTTCATAGAATTCGAATAATAATTCGATAGGATCTATAGTGCGGATACCAGCTATGTTTTGAACAAAATCCTCAATACTTATAATTTCGGGTGAAATTATGTTGGTGGCGACTTGTTTCTTTAAGGCTTCAATCAGGAATATTTTAGCTCGTTTGTTTGGTAAAACAACAATCGTATTGGAAAGAGTGTCAGCGTATTTTGCGATTAAAACCGAAGCTATTTTATCTAGAAAAGAAGTATTTGTCATTTTATAAAAATAAAAAAAACGCCTCGATAAATCGAGGCGTTTTCTAAAAATTTTTGAACAATATTATTTTTGCAATAACAATTCAGTTCTTCTGTTTTTAGCTTTACCTGCAGCAGTTTTATTTGTTTCAACTGGAGTGCTTTCGCCAAAACCAACAGTATTTAAGTTTTCAGCTTTTATTCCTCTTTCGATCATAGCTTCTTTAACGATATTAGCTCTATCTTCAGAAAGTTTTTGGTTGTATTCATCTGAACCATCGCTATCTGTATGTCCTTCAATGCTAAATTTCGCATTTGGATAATTTTTCAGGATTTCTGCCATTGCATCTAATCTAGCTGGAACATCTCCAGTTTTGAAAGTTGCTTTACCAGAATTAAAGTAAACTGCTCTAGCTTGAATTTTAAGATTGTCTAAAGCTTCAGTAGTTACTTCAGGACATCCTTTGTTGCTAGCTGGGCCAGCAATAGTAGGACACTCATCATCTTTGTCTAGAACACCATCTCCATCAGTATCTGGCCATGGGCATCCACCGTTTTCTTTAGGACCTGCAACTGTAGGACATTTGTCATCTTTATCAGCAACACCGTCTCCATCTGTATCAGGACATCCTTTTAATTCTTTAGGACCAGCTTCATTTGGACAAGCATCATCTTTATCAGCAACACCGTCTCCATCTGTATCAGGACATCCTTTTAATTCTTTAGGACCAGCTTCATTTGGACACTCATCTTCACTGTCTTGAATTCCGTCTCCATCTGTATCAGGACATCCGTTGAATTCTTTTAAACCAGCAACTTCTGGACAAGCATCATCTTTGTCATATATTCCATCACCATCTGTATCTTTTCCACCAAATTTGAAGATAATACCGGCAGAGTGTTGAAAATGGGATGGAGCATCAGGAGTTGCAAAATCAATATCTCCTTCAGTTCTATCTCCAAAAGCTTTTTTATATCTTGTAGAAAGTTCTAAACCAACATTTTCCGAAAACCATAAAGTTAAACCAGCACCTGGATTTAAAGTTCCAAAACTACTGTCTCCAAAGAATGTATATCCACCACCAATAGAAAGAGATGGGTCAATAACTTTAGATTTAATCAAATTCATGAAGCTGTATCTGATCGTAGCATCAACACCATAGTACATTAAATCACCAGGATTAGTGACATGATATCCTCTAGAATCAGCACCTACAGTACCTGGAGAAAAAGTTACAAACTTATCAATTTTGTTTACAGATCCAGTAAGACCAAAAGAGAAATTATCTCCTACGTATTTGGATACACTTAAATAGGATACAGAAGGAAGAACGTTCCAGTTTGTTTTTGCGTCAAATGGTTGAGAAAAATGACGGTCTAGCCAATTATTACCACCTTCAGCACCAGCTTTAGTGTCGACGGCATTTACTCCAAAAGAGATTGCCCATGGGTTGTTACTGTCTTGTGCGTGAGAACTTAAACCCATCACCATCATCGCAGCAACTAAAATTTTGTTAAGATGTTTCATACTTAATTTTTTTAATGACAAATTAGTTAATTACTTGCAAAAATAGGACGTAAATTTTAAACTACAAAATGTTATGTTAAAAAAAACTTACAAGCAAGGCTAAAAGTGCGAATTATACAACATTTAGCTCTTTTCCTACCGCTACAAATGCATTTATTGCCTGATCTAAATGCGCTTTTGTATGTGCCGCAGAAAGTTGTACTCTAATTCTTGCTTTATCTTTAGGAACTACTGGAAAAAAGAAGCCTATGACATAAATTCCTCTTTTTAATAATTCATTTGCCATAGTTTGAGACAATTTTGCATCATATAACATCACCGGTACTATTGCAGAATCCCCATCAATTATATCAAAACCTGCTTTTTTAATCCCATCTCTAAAATAATTAGTATTCCATTCTAGTTTGTCTCTAAGTGTTGTATCTTTTTCTAAGAGTTCAAAAACCTTAATGGAAGCTCCAACGATTGCTGGTGCTAAAGAATTTGAAAATAAATACGGTCTGGAACGTTGGCGTAATATTTCTATAATTTCTTTTTTAGCGGTCGTATACCCTCCCATGGCGCCACCAAGTGCTTTTCCTAAGGTTCCCGTAATAATATCTACTCTTCCCATGACTCCTTTTAACTCAAGTGTCCCTTTTCCGGTAGCACCAATAAATCCGGCAGCATGGCATTCATCAACCATAACCATTGCGTCATATTTATCGGCCAAATCACAAATTTTATCCAACGGAGCTACAACGCCATCCATGGAGAAAACACCATCCGTAACAATTAATTTGAAACGGGTACCGGCTTCTGTAGCCTTAATCAGCTGCTTTTCCAGGTCTCCCATATTGCTATTTTCATAGCGATATCGCGTCGCTTTACACAAACGAACACCATCTATAATAGAGGCATGATTTAAACTATCCGAAATAATACAATCCTGATCTCCTAATAAGGGTTCAAAAACACCTCCGTTTGCATCAAAAGCGGCTGCATAAAGAATGGTATCTTCTGTGCCATAAAACTCAGAAATCTTTTTTTCTAAAGTTTTATGAATGTCTTGTGTTCCACAAATAAAACGCACCGAAGACATTCCAAAACCATGCGTATCAAGAGCGTCTTTTGCAGCCTGAACAACTTCTGGATGGGATGACAAGCCAAGATAATTATTGGCACAAAAATTTAAAACCGTTTCTCCTGTCGAAATCGTTATTTCTGCATCTTGTGGTGAGGTGATAATGCGCTCTGATTTGAAGATTCCATTGTCTTCTATTGTTTGTAATTCTGACTGTAAATAGTCTTTAATTTTTCCGTACATTTTTTATGTTTTTAAAATTCAATTTTGCGAATAATTCATTTTTTAGACTACAAATTTACTACATCGATTTCTTTTCCTATATAAATTAGTACTTTTTTTACCACTTTATACCCCATTAATTCAATTGCATTTTGATATTTTTCTAATTGTAAGTGGTATTTAGGATTATGTGTTCCTGTTTTATAATCCAACAGCAACACTTCTTTATTTTTTGTCAAAACCATTCGGTCCGGTTTTATAGTCTTTCCTTCCTTTTGAATAATTGTATGTTCATTCAGTACCTCGTTCCCTTCCGAAAAATAATCGGTTAGTTCTGTATGAGTGACAATTTCCTGTATGGTACTGTAAACGGCTTCCTTTTGTTTAAAAACCATGAGTCCGTTTTCAATCGCTTTTGTTATAGCTAAATCTATATCGTTTTTCGTTTTCACAAAAGATAAAATCTCATGAATGACGTTTCCATAGGCAATGGCTTCCTGTTGTTGTGTTCCCCACATCAATGCTTCTCTTTGTGCAATTTTGATGTTTTTTGGATTCAAAATTTCCAAAACTAACGGAATTGTTTTGGAGGTATCAATGTGTTTTTTTTCTTTTGATAATTTAGCGATATCCCCAAAATCATATTCCAATTTATCGGTTTCGAATTCCCCTTTGCTCTCTAAATAATTAATAAAAAAAGCACACATATTATTTTTTGGAACTTCCCCTTTACTGGATAAATTCATATTTGAAATCACATACAACTGTTCCTCCGCTCTGGTCAAAGCCACATAAAGCACATTGATATTGTCTAATAATTCTTCCTGTTTCTTTTGATTGTAAATCTCAGCCGCTTCCTCTCCAAATCCTTCTACGGCGCTATTGTTATCAATTAATACTTTTGACAGGCCAAAAATTCCTCCTTCAGCATTGAGCCACAATTTATCTTTTGGTTTCCTGTTGTAATCTTCCTCTGCAAATGGCATAATGACGACCGGAAACTCCAATCCTTTTGATTTATGAATTGTCATAATCCGAACGGCATTATTTCCTTCTGGTGAGGGAATACTAAATTTTTGTGCGTTTTTATCCCAGAAATTTAGAAAGTCAGAAATTCCTGCTTGGTTGCGAATGTCACGTTCCAGAACTATGTCTAAAAAATATTGGACGTAGGCATTCCCCTCCCCAACCTTCCCCGAAGCGGCAGGAGCCGACACCGATAAGTTGGAGTCTTGAATTTCTTCTCGTTGAATTAATTCTTCTTTTATTCGTTTTAAAACTTCCGAAATATTCTTTATAACCTGTTCATTGGTAAATCGAATGACTTTATACCCTAATTTATTTAGGGTAATTGTTCTATTATTATCTAACTGAACCTGCTCTTCGGTAAAATGATAATCCTCATCCACTTCAACAACCAGTTTTTTCGATAAACAAACAAA
This sequence comes from Flavobacterium sp. RSP49, assembly GCF_003968735.1. Classification (NCBI taxonomy): domain Bacteria; kingdom Pseudomonadati; phylum Bacteroidota; class Flavobacteriia; order Flavobacteriales; family Flavobacteriaceae; genus Flavobacterium; species Flavobacterium sp. RSP49. The sequence goes on from NZ_RYDN01000006.1 coordinate 82,360, forward strand.
ATGGACAATGAAATCAGCTATCAGATGGTGTTGCCTGAATTTATAATCTTCAAATGATCTAGATTTAAACTCCATCCAAAGAATTTTCTCAGTATGTATTGATTCAATACGATGGAATTTATCCTTACGATTAACCACTTCGTCATCCTTTTCTTTGGAGAGGGCCGGGGAGAGGAACTTTGCAATAATAACCTCCACCGCTTCATACAATGATTTTTTTCTAATGTCTTGAAACGACAATGAAATATTAAAACTCACCAGCCAATTTTCGAAATCCGTTTCCTGAAACAATGCCATTCCTTTGGCAATGAAATCAGCAACAGGTAATCTGTCCTGAATATGCGTTCCTATATAGTAAAGGAAATTCGCCTTAGCTTCTAAATCAGCGTTGTTTTTCAGGTATTTTAATAAATGAATAATCAATCGTACTTCAGTAGCATTTTGAATCATTAACGTTTCCGAGGATAAAAGCGGTATTCTTTGCTCTGTCAAATAGTTCGCAATCGCAATTCCCTGATTTCGTTTCCGGGTAAGAATGACAATATCTTTGTATTCAAATCCTTTTTGAATTACTTTTTGAATCGTATTCATCGTAGCCAAAACATATAAATCGGTTTTATCTAAAGCTTCTTCGTCTCCAGAAGCTTCCGGATTATCATTTGTTTTTTCCACTTTTGGGATAAAAGAAATATTCACATAACCTCCTGTTTTGTCATTGGTTTTTTGGTGGCTGTGATTTTCATACAACTCTTTGTAATCTAAATGAGCAAATTCACCGGACAACAATTTAAAAAATTCATTATTAAATTCGATTACCTGCGAATAACTTCGGTAATTTTTATCAAGATGTTCAAGTTTTTTATCAGGATTATTGAACGGGTTTTGATCTTTACTCAATTCAATAAACTGTTCGGCTTTTCCGCCGCGCCACCTGTAAATAGACTGTTTGGGATCGCCCACAATCATCAAGGTTCCTTTTTCTCCATAATTATCCTGTCCGGAAAGGGCATTATCAATAAGCGGAATCAGGTTTTGCCATTGCATCTCCGAAGTATCCTGAAATTCATCGATAAAAAAATGGCGGTAGCGTTCCCCCAATCGTTCGTATATAAAAGGCGCCGGCTGGTTTTGAATTTCCCTATGGATTATGGCATTAAATTCTGAAATGGAAAGTACATTTTGTTCACTTTGTATTTTGGCTAATTCATTACTTACCGTATTTAATAAGGAAAGTGGTGTAATGTTTTTCAGGAAGGCTTTATAGAAATGGATCTTTTCGAAAGCTTTGTAAACTTTGTCTAAGAATTGCAATAAATCTGGAATTATGTTTTCAATAATCGCACGATCTTTTGCCGTTTTATTTATGGCTATATCATCCAACTTACGAAAAATTTTATTCTTCGGATTGAATTTCCCCTGTTGAATACTATTGATATGATTGGGAAAAGTTCCTCTAGAAAAAGATTTTACATCAATTCCATTGGTATCAATCAGTAACAAAGCCGCTGTTGCAAAAACAACAGTCTGTTTTTCTAAATCTTTACTGGCTTCTACTAATTTCTTTTTTATTGCAACGAACTCAGCGATGGATTTATCCTGAAACTGCGTGATTTCGTTTCTGTTATTTTCATTGAGGATCAAACGGCCTGTCTCTAGAATTTCACGGGAAATATCCCAAGATTTATCATCGTCAGTTTTTTCCATCGTGAAATCGATGAGCAGTTTTGTTAACGTTTCATCTTCACCGGCCTGAGCAATTATAGCATCTACAGCCTCAATTAATAAATTTTCAGTGTCTAGGGTGACTTCAAAAGTCATGGGCAAATTCAAATCATGCGCAAAGGCCCGAATTACTTTATGCGTAAATTTATCAATCGTAGAAATATCAAATGCAGCGTAGTTATGAATAATATGCTTGATGATTTGCTGTGATTTAGTTTTGATTTCGAGGATCGAAAGTTCTGTATCTATTGCTAAATCTTGCATCAAGTCCTGTGCTTTGTGGCTGGGCTCGTCTTTTGCAAATTCAGAAAGACTACCCACAATTCGGCTTTTCATTTCGTGCACCGCTTTGTTGGTAAACGTAATGGCCAGTATAGTGCGATAGGCATCATTTTTTTTTGCAACAAGAATAATCTTGAGGTACTCTTTGACAAGCGCATAGGTTTTTCCGGATCCAGCTGATGCATCGTATATGGAAAATGAAGGTCTTTGCATGTTGCTATTATTATACGCTGTGAGTTATACAAATTAATACTTTTTTTATAAAAAGAATCCTTTTTTATGGTCTTCAAGTACAAAAAACCAAACTGCTTGTGCTTCCTTTTCAGGGTTGTGTCTTAATGAAAAACAAAGCAAGTAACAGGGAATTTTTCTTTTGCCAAAAGTGATTAAATAAATTTTCTAATGCTCATCATAATCCCAATGTGAAGCCCTTCATGAAAATCATTGAAAGCCATTGCATCCTGAGCACTTTCTAGCGTATACCCTGTTGATGTAGGATATTCAGTGAAGTTTTTGAAGTTTTTATTTTCAAAATCAAGTTTAGTTTGATTGATAGTTTCAAATAACAAATCCTTCATTTCGGCTAATTCTTCTTGTGTTGCAATATGTTCTGGCTTAGTTCCTTTTTTATATTTTTCTACCATTTCCTCAGAAACCATCATCGGTAAACCCGATAATTTATACACTAATACTTGCTGTGTCACTATTATATGACCGATGTTCCAAATCAGGTTATTGTTGAATCCTTCCGGAATCGTGTTAAGTTGCGCTAAAGTATATCCTTTTAAAAACTGTGAAACTATTTTTCGGCTGGTTAAAGTAATGTCTAATATTTGATTCATTTTTTTATTTTTTGATAAAAATAATCATTTTCCGTGTCAAATGAATTTTCTTTGCACAAAGAAATTGCTATTTATATGGACATAATATATTATCTCGCTTCTTGCGACACCTGCAGAAAAATCATAAAATCACTTCCTAAAGAGCATGATTTTAAGTTTCACGACATCAAACAAGATCCAATTACTGTTGCCGAATTAGAACGAATGCGCGAACTTTCCGGAAGTTATGAAGCGCTTTTTAGCAAAAAAGCACAACTGTACAAATCGATGGATTTAAAAAATAAATCCTTGACCGAAGACGATTATAAAAAATACATTCTGGAACATTACACGTTTTTGAGTCGCCCTGTATTTATCATCAAAGACAAGATTTATATCGGGAATACCCAACAAAATATGTTGCAGGTAATGAAAGCCTTGGCATAATGTCCAAAAGAAATCTTGCACTAATTGGTGCCACTTTTGTCTCTATTATTTACGGAGTCACGTTTACTATTGCCAAAGATGTCATGCCGTTGTATATTGATGCCTATGGTTTTATACTGTTGCGCGTAGGTGGTTCAATGATTTTGTTTTGGATCATTTGGCTTTTTATGCCGAAGGAGAAAATTGCCTTCAATGACTTTCCCCGAATTATTGCCGCAGCTTTCTTTGGCGTAGCATTTAATATGCTTACATTTTTCAAAGGATTAAGCCTTACTTCGCCTATTAGTGCTGCAGTTATCATGGTTTCGACACCAATGATTGTGTTGACGCTTTCGGCTATTATCATGAAGGAACGCATGCGAAAACGAATGGTTTTTGGAATTATACTTGGTCTGATAGGGACTGCTTTTCTTATTCTGTACGGAAAATCCATTGGCAGCGCCACAAACGCTGGATTGGGGAATTTTCTGGTATTGGTCAATGCTATTTCCTATGGATTTTACCTGATTATCGTCAAGAAATTAATGGATAAATACAATGCGTTTACGTTTGTAAAATGGATTTATTTATTTGGATTTATTATGGTTTTGCCTTTTGGCTGGAGCCAATTTCAAACGGTGGGCTGGGCTTTGGTTCCCATGGATATTTGCTGGAAAATTGGATTTGTTGTCGTCATTTCTACATTTCTGACCTATTTGCTTAATTTGCTTTCGATGAAAGAATTAAAACCAACGACGGTTGCCGTTTTTATTTATTTGCAACCGCTATTTGCCACTATTTTTGCGATAAGCTTGGGCAAAGACGAATTGAGTTTGGTAAAAATTGGTTCGGCAGTTTTGATATTTATCGGCGTTTATTTAGTGACACAGAAAAAGAGTGTGCAGTAATCAGCTGTTAGTGTTCAGCGCCTAAATTGCAGGTTATTGTCTTTTATAACGTTCGTTGGGCTATTTATATCAACTCAAAAATTAAAATTTGATTACTAAATATGTACTTATGCCGAGTCACTGTTTACTAAAAACGGACCACTGACCACTTTTTTAGTATCTTTGACCTCTTTTAGAAAATTATATGATACAATCAATGACGGGTTTTGGCAAAGCTACTTTGCAATTACCAACCAAAAAAATCACAGTAGAAGTAAAATCTTTAAACAGTAAAGGTTTGGATTTGAATGTGAGAATGCCTTCGCTGTATCGCGAAATGGAATTGGGTTTACGCAACCAAATCGCACTGAAGCTGGAAAGAGGCAAAGTAGATTTTTCTGTTTTTATCGAAACTACCGCCGAACAAACTTCTACGAAAGTAAATGTGCCCATTGTAAAAGGGTACATCAATCAGTTAAGAGAAGTGTATGCTGACGCAGATGAAACGGAACTGATGAAAATGGCGATCCGTATGCCGGACACCATGAAAATAGAACGCGATGAAATCGATGAAAACGATTGGGTACAAATCCAAACCGTTATCGAAGAAGCCTTGCAAAACATCTTGACCTTTAGAAGAGATGAAGGAATGTCTCTTGAAAAAGAATTTCAATTGCGCATTGGCAACATTAGGCAGTATATGACGGAAGCTTTGGCACTTGATCCAGAACGTGTTCAGGCAATAAAAGACCGTTTGCAAACTGCAATTGCTGAACTTAAAGTGAATGTAGACGAAAACCGTTTTGAGCAGGAATTGATTTATTATTTGGAGAAATTAGACATCACGGAAGAAAAAGTACGTTTGACGAATCACCTGGATTATTTCTTGGAAACCATCAACGGAACGGAGGCCAATGGTCGGAAATTAGGTTTCATTACCCAGGAAATGGGACGTGAAATCAACACGATGGGTTCTAAATCCAATCACGCACAAATGCAGAAATTAGTCGTTCAGATGAAAGACGAATTAGAAAAAATAAAGGAGCAGGTATTGAACGTATTGTAGAAAAGAGTTGATTAACAAATTTAGATTTAATGCTAAAAAATATAATTCTAACTGACGACAAGTTTTTTGAGAAAAAGAAGGGACTAACAAAAATTAAAACAGATAGTTCTGGTTGGTTAGTATATTATTTAGATGAAAATTTAGAAAAATGGATTGAGGAATATCCAAATTCAGAATATCACGGAGGGGGAATACCTCAATTAAGATTAATTGACAAATTCTCTTGGGATAAATAATATCTAATTATATTTAGATAAACACACACTGAGGGAAAATAAAAAGAGGGTGAAATTGCTTCGTTCCTCGCAATGACTTTAAAATGAAAAAAGGAAAATTAATCGTATTCTCAGCACCGTCAGGATCAGGGAAAACCACCATAGTTAGGCATTTATTAAGCAAAGAAGATTTGAATCTGGAGTTTTCTATTTCGGCAGCCTCCCGCGAGCCAAGAGGCGAAGAGGTAAATGGAAAAGATTATTATTTCATGTCTACCGAAGACTTTAAAAAACACATCAAGAACGAAGATTTTTTGGAATGGGAAGAAGTGTATCGTGATAATTTCTACGGAACTTTAAAAAGTGAAGTGGAGCGCATCTGGGCAAAAGGAAAAAATGTAATTTTTGATATTGATGTCTCTGGTGGATTGCGCATCAAGCATAAATTCCCGGAAGAAACGTTAGCCGTTTTCGTGAAACCACCAAGCGTAGATGAACTAAAAAGAAGATTAAAGGAACGTTCTACCGAAAGTGATGACAAAATCAATATGCGCATCGCTAAAGCTTCTGTTGAATTGGCTACAGCGCCACAATTTGATGTGATTATAAAAAACTACGATTTAAATATTGCTTTGGAAGAAGCATATCAATTGGTAAAGAATTATGTAAACAATTGAAATAGTGAATAGTGAGAAGTGAAAGGCTTCTTCTCACAATTCATTATTCACGACTCACTAAAATAAAATGAAAATAGGACTTTATTTCGGAACGTTTAATCCCATTCATATTGGACATCTTATCATTGCCAATCACATGGCCGAGCACGCAGATATAGACCAAGTATGGATGGTGGTTACGCCACACAATCCTTTGAAGAAAAAAAATACTTTGCTCGAAGATTATCATCGGTTGCAAATGGTGCATCTTGCCACCGAGGATTATCAAAAAATCAAACCTTCTGATATTGAGTTTAAATTGTCACAGCCCAATTATACAATAAATACCTTAGTTCACTTGCAGGAAAAATATCCCAATTACGAGTTTTCGTTAATCATGGGCGAAGACAATTTAAGGTCGTTGTACAAATGGAAAAACTACGAAGCTATTCTGGCGCATCACGAGATTTATGTGTATCCTAGACTCGAAAACAAAGACCAAACAGGCGAAGCCATTTCTTCGGAAGCAGAAAATACAACTTTCAATAATCACCCAAAAACCCACCTGATTGATGCTCCGGTGGTCGAAATATCGTCATCATTTATTCGGGATAATATCAAAAAAGGGAAAAATGTGCAACCTTTATTGCCTGCAAAAGTTTGGGAATGTATTGATCATAATAACTTTTATAAGAAGTAATTACGCCAGAATTATTTTTAATTCCAATTGAATATTCTCAAAAACAGGACTCAAATTATCGTTTTTACCGGATAATACAAACACATCCGTACTTGGCATTTGCTTGCTGTTCCACAACAATTGGATTTTCTTCTCTGCAATTAAATTTTTTGCGTTTATATCCCAAACAACTGCTATTCCGGTATTTTTCGAAATTATTTCCAGCATTTCATACTCCGAGGGAATGATATAATTGGGAATCATTGAGGGCCTTTTTTTATTAAAAACATATAGCCAAAACAACTTTATATGCGGAATCTGTGCATTGTGGCTGAACCACTTTTGGTCATTCAGCCAAAATTCGGTTGCCGTGAAATCTTTTATTTTGATATTGGACTTTAATTTGGAAGCATCGATCGTATTAGACCCAATAAGGATTTGTTTAATTTTTCCAACTTTTTTCTGAATCGTATCAAACGTGTCATATTGTTTGGTCACAATTGCAAAATCCAGTTTTTTAGAATCCACCAATTCAAAAAGCGTGTCGTTTTCATGAAAGCTGAAATCGATATATTCAAATTTCGCTATCAAACAACTTCCCACGCTGCGCATCAAGTGTTTCGAAATACCAATTGAAATTAATCTGTTGGCATTGAATGCTTTGGCGCGAAAACCATTCTCCACATTTTCCAGTCGGTCTAATGCTTCGATAATTAAATTATTGAGTAACTTAGCATATTCCGTTGGTTCCACACCTTTTGACTTTCGATTGAAAAGTTTGTATCCTACATGCGCTTCCAACATTGATATTTGTTGACTTACGGCAGGTTGACTGATAAATAATTCCTTGGCCGCCAACGAAAAATTACCGTTTTTATAAACCGATTTAAACGTTCGGTACCATTCGAGATTAACCATGATATAAATATATTTATCACAAACATAATTTAAATTATTTTTACAAATAACATATTCGCCCTAAATTTGTAAAAACAAAATAAGAAATGAAGAAAGTTGCATTTTTTGCCGTTATAGCATTAACAGTAAGTTGCATTACAGCAACTGCACAAAATAAAAAAAGTATGAAAAAAGTATTATTTGTTGTTACGAGTCACGATAAACTGGGTAACACGGGAGAAAAAACAGGATTTTGGACGGAAGAGCTTGCTGCACCATATTATGAATTAGCAGATAAAGGAGTTGTTATTGATATTGCTACCCCGTTAGGAGGACAACCACCTATAGATCCAAAAAGTGAAGATCCATCTGCAGCAACTGAAGATACTAAACGATTTGATGCTGATACCGAGTTATTGGCAAAACTAAAAAACACACATAAATTAGCCGATGTAAAAGAGTCGGATTATGATGCCGTTTTTTATCCAGGAGGTCACGGACCGTTATGGGATCTGGCTACGGATGAAAACTCAAGCGCTTTGATTGAAGCTTTTTACACGAATAATAAACCTGTCGCTTTTGTATGTCATTCACCAGCAGTCTTGAAAAATGTAAAAGTAAATGGAGAGTTTCTTGTAAAAGGCAAAAAAGTAACCGGATTTTCAAATACCGAAGAAGAAGCGGTGGGATTAACCAATGTTGTTCCATTTTTACTAGAAGATGCGTTGCAAGCTAACGGTGCCAAGTATTCAAAAGTAGGGGATTGGCAACCGTATGCAGTAGAAGATGGATTACTGATTACAGGACAAAACCCAGCTTCGTCTAAAATGGTTGCAGAAAAATTATTAAATCAATTGAATTTAAAAAAATAAAAACATGTTAAACTTCGAATTATACAATCCTACTAATTTAATTTTTGGAAAAGGACAAATTGAAAAACTTTCGACTTTAGTGCCACAGGGCGCAAAAATTCTTTTGGCTTATGGAGGCGGAAGTATTTTTAAAAATGGAATCCATGAACAGGTAGTTAATGCTTTAAAAGATTTTGAAATCGTAGAATTTTCTGGAATCGAGCCAAATCCACATTTTGAAACATTGATGAAAGCCGTAACCATTATTAAGGAACAAAACATCGATTTTATCCTTGCCGTAGGTGGGGGATCTGTAATTGACGGGGTAAAATTCATTTCGGCTGCCGTGAACTTTGAAGGAAACCCTATTGATATTCTTCAAAAACAAGTATTAACTAAAGATGTATCTAAAACAATTGCTTTTGGAACAGTTTTAACGTTACCAGCAACAGGAAGTGAAATGAATTCTGGCGGTGTAATTACCATTGAATCTACACAAGAAAAATTATCATTTGGAGGTAGCGCCTTGTTTCCAAAATTTTCTATTTGCGATCCAACCGTCATTGAATCTTTACCTAAAAGACAATTGCAAAACGGAGTTGTTGATGCCTATACCCATGTTTTGGAGCAATATTTAACTTATCCACATGAAGGATATCTTCAAGATAGAATTGCTGAAAGTATTTTGCAAACCTTGATTCAAGTTGGTCCTGATGTTGTTGAGAATCCTAAAGATTATGCTTTGGCTTCTAACTTTATGTGGAGTTGTACGATGGCTCTAAATGGATTAATCCAAAAAGGTGTCCCTTCAGATTGGGCTACGCACATGATTGGTCATGAATTAACCGCTTTGTACGGAATTGATCATGCCAGAACATTGGCGGTTGTAGGTCCAAATTTATACCGCGTAATGTTTGAAACCAAAAAAGGAAAATTGGCACAATACGGAAAGCGTATTTTCAATTTGACGGGAACCGAAGATGAAATAGCAAACGAAGCGATCAATAAAACAGTTGAGTTTTTCCATACAATGGGAATGGAGACTAAATTATCGGATTACACCAAAGATTTTGATAAAACGGCTGATTTTATAGTAGAACGTTTCAAAGAAAGAGGCTGGTTAGGATTGGGCGAAAAAGAAAATATTACTTTAGAAAAAGTAAAGTCAATTGTTGAAATGAGTTATTAGTGCAACAACTTATTCCTACTTAAGGCAGTTTAAATAAAAAGGCGTTCTCATTTTGTATGGGAACGCCTTTTAAAATTCAAATATATAACTAACTAATTCAATTCTATTTTTTTTGTTAAAATAGTAACTATAATAAAGCACTAACGGGATTAATGTATTTATATTGTGTTTAAAGATTAAATGTTTTAAATTTAATTTAATATATTGTGACATTGCTGTTGAAAACCCTAGTAAACCCGAGATTTAAGGCGATGCTTTTGTGGCTTGATTCATAGTTTTTAAGTACTTTTGAGTAAATTCAATAAAAAATGACTGAAAACATAAAATTTGCAGTAATTGGTGGCGGTAGTTGGGCAACAGCCATAGCTAAAATGTTATGCGTAAATCTTACCGAAATTTCATGGTACATGCGCAACGATGCTGCTATAGAACACATCAAGACCTACAAACACAATCCAAATTACCTAAGCTCTGTTGAATTTGATACCCAAAAATTGAAGCTAACCAATGATATTAATGAAGCAGTAGCCTATGCGGACTACATTATCTTTGCTATTCCTTCCGCTTTTTTAGAGGGTGAATTAGAAAAATTGACTGTTTCGTTGAAAGATAAAATTATTTTTTCGGCTATAAAAGGGATTGTTCCTGAGACCAGTTTGATTGTAGGGGAACATTTTCATGTGAAATATGATATTCCTTATTATAATATTGGTGTAATCTCTGGTCCTTGTCACGCAGAAGAAGTGGCTATGGAACGGTTATCATATCTGACAATTGCTTGTGGCGACTCTGATAAGGCAAAAATTATTGCCGATACTCTCGCTGGAAATTATATTAAGACTAAAATTACGGATGATATTATAGGAACTGAATATGCTGCGATGTTAAAGAACATTTATGCCATTGCCGCAGGAATGGCCCATGGACTGGGTTATGGAGATAATTTCCAATCCGTATTGATGAGTAATGGGATTAGGGAAATGAAAAAATTCATCAAGAAAGTCCATAAAATGAAGCGCAACATCAATGATTCTGCTTATTTAGGCGATTTACTGGTTACAGGCTATTCCGTTTTTTCGAGAAACAGAATGTTTGGTAATATGATAGGTAAAGGCTACACGGTGAAATCAGCAATGATGGAAATGAGCATGGTTGCTGAAGGATATTACGCTACTAAAAGTGCTTATAAGCTAAATCAGGCTTATGGTGCCAAAACACCTATTATTGATGCCGTTTATGAGGTTTTATACGAAGGAAAAGATGCGAAAACCATATTTAAGAAACTGACAGACAAACTGGATTAATTCTGCTATATATTTAATAATCAAAACACAATCACTTCATGAGCGAAAGATGGAAATATCAAATTAAAACTGGCGGAATTTGGGGTGTATTTATGACAGTTTTCAATGTGTTATTCGACATTAAAGAAATCCCTTTTTCAGTGCAGGTTGCTACCCCTAATTTTTATATTCGAGCAGCTGCTTATGTTGGTGTAGGAATTTTTGTTCTAGGTTATTTTACATGGAAGTCCAAAGTTAAACAACAAAATCGCTAAATCATTTTTATGGGTAAAAGGTGGCGATTTCAGATTAAAAACGGGATGGTTTGGGGAGTTATTCTTTCTTTAAGCTTGCTCGTTTTTGACTTATTCGAACGCTCTTTTGAGGATGCTTTTTTCTCCAAAAGAAACCTGTTCCGAACGCTTTATTTCATCTTATTCGGAATATTTGTAATAGGATATTTAAATTGGAAGAAAAAAAATAAACGCGACAATAGTGCTGATTTATCTCACGATAACACCATCAATAAATAAAATAGGCACTTCTTCGACTGCTGATTCGCAGATGGATTGTGCTTTGAAAATGTATTTTTTATCGTATAGTTTGTCTCCGATAAAGAAAGTCAGCATGAATTCATTGTTGAGTGCTAAAACGCTTTTTTCAATCATTTCGATTTTCATTACTGAAACTGGCGGAACTGCTACAAAAGCGTGGCGCAAGAGGGATGTTTTTTTCATTTCACCGTTGATGGTTCCAAATGCCTTAGAAACAACCATGACGCTTTCGATTAAAAAGTCACTGTCATTTATTAAATAGGCGTACCATACTTTTTCCATGAAATCGTCGCTCCATTCTTGGACTGCAGCTAGGAATACGTTTTCTACTTCGGGGGTGATGATGTCGGATTTCATTTGATTGTTGAGTGATGATTACCGATTTTTGATTTCAGATTTAAACTTCTAAAATCAAAAATCAGTGCTCTTAAATTTTTATATACTTGATTTGAATTGTTCTAAGAAACGCACGTCATTTTCGTAGAACATACGGATATCGCCTATTTGATACAACAACATGGCAATTCTTTCGATTCCCATTCCAAAGGCAAAGCCGTTGTATTCCTCAGGATTGATGCCGCAATTTTTTAAAACGTTTGGATCCACCATTCCACAGCCCATGATCTCTAACCATCCGGTTCCTTTGGTTATTCTATAATCAGTTTCTGTTTTAAGTCCCCAATAAATATCAACTTCAGCGCTTGGCTCCGTAAAAGGAAAGTAGGAGGGACGCAGACGGATTTTTGATTTTCCGAACATCTCTTTGGTAAAATACAAAAGGGTTTGTTTTAAGTCGGCAAAAGAAACATCTTTGTCTATATAAAGCCCTTCCACTTGGTGAAAAATGCAGTGAGAACGAGAGGACACGGCTTCATTACGAAAAACTCTTCCCGGAGAAATGGTCCGAATTGGCGGTTTATTTTCTTCCATGTAACGTACCTGTACGGAAGACGTGTGTGTGCGCAACAAAATATCAGGGTTGGTTTGTATAAAAAATGTATCTTGCATGTCGCGTGCCGGATGGTATTCCGGGAGGTTCAATGCGGTAAAATTATGCCAGTCGTCTTCGATTTCAGGACCTTCGGAAACATTGAAACCAATATTTGAAAAGATATCAATAATTTGGTTCTTCACCAATGAAATAGGATGGCGGGAACCAATAGTTATTGGTTCAGCCGAACGCGTGAGATCCCCGTAAAAGCCGTTCGTTTCTTCTTTGTTTTCTAAAGCTTCCTGAAGGGTTTTTACTTTGTCTTCGGCAGATGTTTTGAGCAGGTTGATTACTTGTCCGAATTCCTTTTTTTGATCGTTAGGCACATTTTTGAATTCCGCAAAAAGGTCTTTTAAAAGCCCTTTGCTTCCTAAGAATTTAATTCGGAACGTTTCTAGTTCTGCTGGGTTTTGCGTTGAAAAAGCATTTGCTTCGCCAATATATTCTTTTATCTTATCTATCATTTTCATTCCAATAATTAATTATGCAAATTTAGTGATTTTTGTTGATAGGGACAAGTCACGACTGGTCCGTACAATAAATAATATCAATCAATAAGTTTCTTCTCCAGGAAATAATTCACAATGGCTTCTTTCATTAAAACGGATTGTTCTCCAGCTTTTAGCGGTGGTAATTCCTCTTTTACTTTGTAATGTGGCCAACCTTCCTCGTCAAAAAATTCAAATTCATAGAATCCATAAGGCTCTAATAACCTGCAAATCGCGATATGCATTAGGTTTAGTTTTTCGTCTTTCTTGTATTCGTTGTGTACTTTCCCGAGTTCTTGTACGCCAATTAGATAAATAATAGCGTCTAAATCTAAATCTTCTCCTTGAGAAAATTGATTGGAAAGTATATTTACGAGCTGTTCCCAGCGTTCTTTAAGTTGTGTGTCTCTTGACATTTTTGTTTAATTATGAATTATGTGTCATGAGTTATTAATTCATTTATCATAAAATTATTTCGCGCAAAGATAAGAACTTGAAAATTGACTATGGTAAAGAATAATTCTTTTATATTTGCTGTTTGATCGTTGCAAATTAATTAAGTATGGGATTTTTTGATATCATTTTGGGTGTATTGCTTGCTTTTGCTTTTTACAAAGGCCTTCAAAACGGTCTTTTTATGGAGTTAGCATCACTAATTTCACTACTGGCCGGTATTTATATTGCAGTACAATTTTCTTCCTATATGCGGGACATATTAGTGGGATTTGTCAAATGGAATCCTAATACCATTCAAGTAGTAGCTTTTGTTCTTACGTTCATTATTGTAGTTGTTGTGGTTTCAGGTTTAGGTAAATTACTGACAGGAGTAGCTGATTTTGCTTTTTTGGGCTGGTTGAATGCTTTGGGAGGTGGTTTTTTCAGGGTGCTGAAAACTGTTTTGATTCTGGGTATTGTTTTCGCGGTTTTCGAGAAGATTAACTACAACCATCTGTTGGCCAAAAAAGAGACACTGGATAATTCTCTTTTTTATAATCCAATCCAAAAAGCAGCGCGATTCATGTATCCTTCACTACAGGAATGGTATGGTAGTTTGAAAAAAAAGTAAGTAGTAATGCGTTTTTAGTCGCAGCCTCAAAAAACAGGGGTGAAATCTGGATCAGTTGCCTTTTAAATCTGTAATTTTTTGTTTAAGCTTTTCGATTTTGTCTTTAAAGCGCTCAATGAGTTTTTCAGAGCGTTCCTTTATAAAAGTTGCATTGACCGTGACAGCTGCATGTTGGTTTTTGTAACTGCTATTTTATTTTCAACTAGTCCCGATCTAATAATAATTGGATCGGGACTTTTAGTATTATAGGCTTGTCAATTTCTTTAAATCAGCAATTGTAGCTGTTGGGTTTTCTGCTTTAAAAACATAACTTCCAGCTACCAGAACATCAGCTCCGGCTTCTACAAGTTGTTTTGCGTTTTTGTTGGTAACACCACCATCAACTTCTATAAGTGTAGTCGCCCCTTTTTTATGGATTAAATCTTTTAATTTTTTAACTTTTACGTACGTATTTTCGATAAATGATTGTCGGCCAAAACCTGGATTTACACTCATGATGCAAACCAAATCAATGTCGTTGATTACATCTTCTAGCAAGTCAATATTTGTGTGTGGATTAATGGCGACTCCAGCTTTCATTCCTTCGGCTTTGATGGCTTGCAGTATTTTGGTTTATTGGACAGACAGCACGGCCAATATCGAACTCCTTTTTCTTTTGGATATCCATACCATAGGAATAGTTTTTATGATCTCTAGAACAAACCATCAGGACTTAACGTAACCTTACAGCCGTGTCAGGAACACTTCTTTTACAGTTTCATTGGCAGTAAAAGGCGATCACTTACAGATCCAGTTTTCTTATTTTGGAAAGTTTCAACAGGACGATGTCTTTAAGAACCATTTTTAGTAGAAAAAAATTACTCCACTACTATAAATTCTCCTTGAGCAACACTTTTACAAGGTAATTCATCTGCTTTGCATCCCAGGAATAGAGATATTGCCATTAGAATTCCAATAATTTTTAAACTTTTGTGTATTCTTTTCATAATCATTTTTCTTTTAATATTATATTAATAAGTTTCCATTCATTTCCTAGCGTAATAACATAAGAGTTTGGATTGAGATTATTGAATACTACCTCACCATTTGTAATTTGTTTGGTTGAAACGGTCTTGCCATTACTTGTCATTACTACCGGGGCTCCTTCTTGTTTAGAGACAACTTTTATTACACCATTTACATTGCAAACAGCATCTTTTTTATAGAACAAAGTAGGAGTGCTTATTTGATTTACATTAACTGTATAACTGCTAAGACTTGATTCATCTTCAGAAAGGACTTCGTATGTTATTGCAGAAGAAAAATTATCCATAATTTCCTGCGATTTTTGTACAATTCTGTTTTTTAACAGCTTTCCCCCTTTACTCAAAGTAAATACAGGCTTTAGGGTAGCTATATTGGAACTGTCATACAGGCTAATGATTACCTTCCCACCATTAATTACCGATGACAAACTTTTTATGTCCATAAAATTGAAAGACAGAATTTCAGACTTGTCGTTTAAAGCAGGTTCGGCAATGCTATAGGATTGAAATAAATTCCCTTTGTGCTCATTTACTCCAAATTTTACTTGCTTGCTTACAGCCGTTATTTTATTAGTGGTACTGTCGTATAACTGGAAGGATACAGCTTCATCTTGTGTATTTGAAAACACGGTGAGGTAAGCATAATAATTGGCTTCACTAGCAACATAGGTTAAACTACTGATTCCTCTGCAACTACTGCCGACAAATGCGGCAACTTTGTCATTTTTGCCAATTAACTGCTTCCCATCCACATTAAGTTTTGCCATAAAAGTCATGGTGTATTGATAGCCACTCTCATTCACTGACCAAGTGGGAACCTGCGCGAATAATGCTTGGACAGAAAGGAAAAATAGTATAAATAAAAATGTTGTTTTTTTCATGAAAAAGATATTTATTCCGGAAAAGAATTTCTTAAAATAGAGCTTTTCCGGAATTATTATTTTAGTTTTTTATTATTTTTTCTGTTATTACTTTACCCTTAATTTGTACTTGAAGGAGATAAACACCACTAGGCACCGCAGGACTGATTTTCAATACTGCAGCATCCGAATTGATTTTAAAAGCGTCTTCAAATACGATTTGACCGAGTATGTTATAAATCAAAATTGTAGCTTCACCTCTTTCTTTGGTTTCAACTGCTATCTCTAGGTCATGATAAAATGGATTTGGGAAGATACTTATTTTTTCTTCCGATAAATCAATTAGAATTGGATCAGCAATACTACCCAAGATAGCATCTGTAGAAAAACGAATCGATTTGGTCGTCGCTTGGGCGCTATTCCCTTTACCAATATAGGCTGTAAGTGTTTCTGGTTGATTGCCATAAATAGTTATAAAAGCCAGATTTGTACCTTCAATATTTTGAGTCGTAGTGTTTCCTCTTAATTGTCCGGTTTCATTGTAAAAGGTAAGTTTTTCAAAACCAGAGGGTAATTTTACTACTGCACTCATCGTATTAAGGAATTGAGCATATTGATTTGACAATACCTCAGATTCTTTGCCGCTTTCAAGTCCTTTATTTTTAGAAATCATTTTGGCACTTGTTCGGTTTAAATATTCGGGATACGTAAACTTTTGTGCTTTACTTGTTTTTAGCATATACCCTTCACCCGCTTTTAAATATGACAGAGATCCTTTCCATCCAATATTGGGACTGTATATAGCAAATGAGGATTGGGACTTTATGAAATCACCATCACTAGCATCAAGATTAGCTAAAGCATCCGAAACGGGTACATTTTTTGAAACTACAAAGGGAAGCCAATTCCAATTTTGTTTCAAATCAAAAAACCAAGTATTTAAATCTACAGGAACACCTTTGATGTTTAATTTTTGCGCCGTTGTCAGTTTAATTTTATACATTTTGTTTGTTGAAATACCACCATTACTTGATACAGTCCCCGACCAGCCACTTTCAGTTGGATTAACTGCATTAACCTGATAAGCATCAAATAGTGCCGGAGCATTTGATTTTATCAAATCCGAAGTGTTGAGAACGAGAGTTTTTGTAAGGGCATTTAAATTTCCGAATCGAGCATCAGTTACGTTAAAAGAGGTCCATGTCCAGCCTTGGTTAAAAGAGATTTGCTGACCAGTTACGTTTGTATTATTAAAGATAGCGGGGCTGGTATATGTTCCAATAACTTCATCTGCCATATATGGGATAGTGAATACGTTGTTTAAAGTGGCTTCTTTTAATTTTCCATCGGAAGCATCCCAAATATAAAATGAAATATTTTCTCCGCTAACTTCGTTACTATACACCGTTAGATATACTAAATATTCCTTAAGACTTGGGTCATAGATAACACTTGCTTTTCCGCGAACTTCACCGTTAACTGCCGCAACCACCTTATCATAAAGGTCATCCGAAAAAAAAGCATCTAATTTTACTTTTCCTATGATGCTCATTGATTGGCTAAACTTGCTGGGATCAAGTTCTAATATAGGTTCTTTTTCCAATACCCTTAAGTCTAACTGTATTTTTTCGTTGTAACCATAATCTGTAGATAGGGATAAAACAGTATTGTAATTTCCAATTGCCAGATTATTATCAACTGTTGCTTTCAGCGTAACCGTTGTGTTTGACGCAATAGTTCCAGATTTTGCTGATAGCGTTAACCAATTAGGCAAGTCAATAGTGTAAGGTTGTGACATTCCTCCCCGGTTAATTATGGTAATGTCAAAAGTCAAATTTTCATTGGCTCTTTTCATTAAATTTACAATGTCATTGTGTCCTTCTACAAACCATTTTACTGGGTTTTGATTAATGAAGGCGCTCCAGGTTACTGGTGATTGTTGCCTGTTATCCGCCATATCATTAAGATTAGAAACCGTAATGTTAGCTACTTTTCCTTCTACGCTTGCCCAGTCTGTAATTTGTGGGTTCAACACTATTGCATCTCCATTTATTACAGCGTTTACAACAATTGATTCTGTAGGACGAATCGGTTTAATAGCAGGGGTTTCATCAGAAAAAGCAAGTGGTTTACTGTCTAATAAAGCGTAACTGCTTCCTTTTTCAAAAGCGTTTTGCGGATAATAATATGTGGGGCCATTCGCGTTTGCTGTTTCCGGTTTATTGAATGTAGAATATAATAGCAGTCCGGTACTTTTAAAATCGAGCTCATGGTACTGATCCGCCTTTATTTGCTCGGCGCTACGAGCCATATTCCAAAGGCACAATTCGTCCATTAAACCATTATACTTATTATCTATTCTATCGAGTGGGCTGCCGATTTGACCCCGGGCGCCAACGAAAATCTTACTGGCAGAAAATCCTCCTAAATCAGCACTTGCATAAGAACTTAGCTGATTACCATCAACATACATTCGCATGGTTCCATTTCTGGTTAAACTCAATGCAATATGATGCCAGCTGTTGTCGTTTAATTTAATACTGCCAAAAGGGAATGTTTTTGCTTCCGCTTGCAGTTCAATGTTACCGGCAGCATTCAGGTTTATTGCCCATTTATTTCGAAATCCATTGCTTTCGATTGCATCCGTAGCATCACCTTTACCATTAGATAATAGGGTTGCTGTGCCAGCTTGATTGGTTTTCATCCAAAAAGAAAGTGTGGCATCAATTTCTTTAGAAATAATTACTTTTGAAGCTTCTGTAAAATTTAAATAATTTGTACCATTAAAAGCATAAGCCGATCCTTTAGGAGTAATGTCCCAATTGGTATTGGCAATAACAAGATGTTTAAATCGGGCCAAATCATTGGCAATAATGCCATTTCCTTCATTTATTGGCCAGTATCCTAAAAGGTCTGTCTCGTTACCATTCAATACGACGTTCATATTAGCTACAGCAGCTTCTTTTGTTATACTGCGCTTCCAGAATCGTAGATCGTGTAGGTTCCCTTTAAAGGTGTTCCCTCCTAATACCACAGGATTCTCATTGGTGAAGTTTAACTTTGTGCTGGGCGTGCTTGTCTTTTTTTCCTTGTCATTTTCTATGATACTCAATTTATTGGCAGCAGCATCATAAGAAAGTGCATAGTGATTAAATGTATTGTCTTTTGTGATAGTGGCACTAATGCTTTGACCACCAATTGTGTATTTTAAATCACTATTTGTCAATTCTATTTTAATTCCGGTATTTTGACTTAATAGGGTAGAAGTTCCAGCCGGACTTGAATTTTTCAGCCAAAACTCGATGCTAAAATCTCCGGTTGTAATAGCAGGTTTATTGATGGTAGCCGTATTGCTTGAACCATTAAAAGCGAGTGACACCTCATGTTTTACCGGGCTTTGGTTTTTTTGAACTAAAAATTCAAATTTAGTTACTGTACCATTGGTTTTAATTGGCTCATTAAATCGTAAGGTAATATCATCACCAAGATTTAATATACCATTTTTTGGTGTAGGTGTGCCAAAGAGAACAGGAGCCGTGAGATCCACTTTCCCTTCTATAATTTCCGATTCGTAGGCAGTTTGGTTATTGCAACTTGTACGGGCATGAAGTTCATAGCTTCCATTGGCTAAACCTAGTGCGGCAATGTCCCAGGCATAATTTAACTCAGTACCTATTATAAGTTCTATATTGGAGTCTCCGCCAGTTTTAGCACTATTATAATCTTCCTGGGTTTTAAAATACGTTCTTAATCCAATCCAATTGGGTGTACCTTTTAGACGATATTCTAAATTAATCTTTTGGAAACTGGCAAAGCTGGTATTGTAACCCCCTAATTTAATATTTATGGGTTTAGTTACTATGCCATTATAGGCAGTATTCAGGTTCATCAGCCAGTTGTTTGACGGCGCCATAATCGTTACCGGAGAACAAGCAGGCACAAAAGTTGCCGATACCAGCACAGAAGCTACAGCATTTCCGTCGCAAGCAGATTCAAGAGACACGCTGATATTTTTATAATCAAACTGATCTTGTTTTACTTTTTTAAGGGTCATGGTGTACAATACCGTTTTCCCTGCTGGAACATTTACAATTGTTCCATTAGGCTCAATGTTGATCAGCGCATTACCTGGGTTTGTAGTTTGGTCTACCACAAGTTTAAAAGAAGCGTCTTTATTAATGGTGCTCGTATTGCGTAGTTGCAAAACAAACTCAGCATTCCGACCATCAAATACCCCTGTTACATCTGCTACTTTTACTGTTATTTCAGGTTTCTCTAAAGCGATGGTTGCTATTGATAGCGCTACACGATCAGATTCGGCAAGATCAACGATAGCCCCTGAGGTGTTTGTTACATTGGCATGAGTTGGGTTGTAAAAATGAGAAAGTTCTGCGCCCTCATAAGGACAAGAGGTTTCTCCCCCTTTGGTAATAAAAATAGGGCCGTTTCCATCAAAAGCGTTAATTACATCAACACTAAGTGAATTGCCTGAATCATTATCTTTAAGCGTATAGCTTATGTTTGTGGTTTCATTGCTACTGTCCTCACTGGAACTTCCAGATCCGGATCCGCTGCTTGTGCTTGTTTCCATTCCAAAACCAGCCTCGTTGACTGTAGCCCCAAGAGCTAAAGCGACTGAAGCATCAATTTGTAAATCGTAAGAGAGCGAATTAGAAGTTAAACGTTCTATTTGAAACCCTTTTGTAAATTCACCGATACCGGCATCAAAAGAAATATTTTCATAAAAGGTAGTATTCAATAAATCCTTAAGCTGCTTATCTGAGGCCGATAAAGTTTTAGTTACCGGGTCTTTCAAGCTTTCTATGATCGAATTTAAGGATGTTTTCAGTTTATCCTTGTCTGTAAGCGCTTGATATTTTGTCAATTCATTGTTTAAAATTATTTTTCTCCAAAGCTTAATTGAGGAATTATAAGCGATTTTTGTAAGAATACCATTCGTGTTTTCAACAAGAGCTTTAGAATCAATTTTACTAATAATGTCTAAATACTTTGGTATAACTTCATTTAATATGTTATGTTGAGAATAAACAAACAATGTTTTTTCCGGCGATTCTTTGAAATACATTGCTTTATTAATCTTAGGGTACAATTTTGTAGTATTTGATGCAGTTCCAGATGTGTAGGCAACCGAAATTGGTGTTGAATT
The DNA here is from genome assembly GCF_003968735.1 of Flavobacterium sp. RSP49. NCBI lineage: Bacteria > Pseudomonadati > Bacteroidota > Flavobacteriia > Flavobacteriales > Flavobacteriaceae > Flavobacterium > Flavobacterium sp. RSP49. Next base: position 103,485 of record NZ_RYDN01000006.1, read on the forward strand.
AACTGTAGTTGAGGCAACTAATTCATTATAGGTTCCATAAAATTGGTTGGCCGATGTTCCAATATACAAATCGGCATCGCTACCAATCCAGCTTGGATCGTCACTCGTAGAAATAGTTTGATTAAAGCTATAGGTATTGGTTACACTTTTTCCGTTTGTTGAGGATTGCGCCATAGTAACCCCGGTAGAAATATCGTTAGTGGTTTCTGTTTTTATTACCGGCCCTAACATTCCGCCCCCTAAGCTTAGTTCGAATCCAAGAGAAATAGTTGCGCTTGATTCGCTGCCTGCATTTTTACTTAAAGTATTTTCTTTTGAAAAACTAAAAGAACTTCCTTTTTCTATAGTGGCCGAACTGCTTGATCCCGGCGGATCCCGCAATACAAAGTCAGGTAATTCCGGACCCGCAGTTACAAAGGTTTGTGTGCCATCAGCCACGCCTCCCAAAACAATACCATCTGTTTTATAACCCGTTAATGGATAATCAACCCCATCATTTGATCTGAATTTTAAATCAATGGTTCTTTTAAAGTTGGTAGCCGCATCTGTGTTAGGCGTTCCTCCTTTAAAAGTGTATATCAATATGCTTGGATCCTTGGAAGAAATAACAGATTTTTCACTATTTTCCAAGGCTAAATTATTGGTTGCAATTAAAGTACCTCCTTCTACCGGAACAGTGCTGATAACAGGTGTAGTAGCACTTTTGTCATAGTTATAATACAATTCCTGTCCTTGAACCTCAATCGTATAGTCGCCAAATTGACTGTAAATTGGGGTCTGATTTGGCGAAACGGTGTAGGTTGTACCACCAGAAATTATAGTTCCATCAGAAGTTTGGCTTAATACCTTGTGCACAGGCTTGGCAACATGAGTAAATTTCAGAACTTCCTGATAGGGCTTTCCTGTTATGGTGTCTTTTCCCTGAATAAAGGTTGGATATTGTAATCCTTTTATACCCGTAAAATTTATTGTTTTATCCGCGTCTAAAATGGGGGTATTGTCTGGATTTTTACCACTGGTAAATATCAAATCATTTTTAGATAGCATGTAACTTAAAGGCAATAGAGAAACACGGTATTCTCCTGTTTTATTATTGGTTACAAAATTTGTTTTATACTCTGGTGTTATACTGGTTGCGCCAGATGGGAGGTAACCAAGTGTTAATTTTGCACTTCCAATATTATTTTCAGAGGTATAAATTACCGTTCTATCTATTCCGCCTGCGTCTTTATAGGAGTAGGTTTTTTTTCCATCATATCCAAAACCAATCTTTTTATCGGCTTGTATAGTTCCGCCTACAACTCTTCCTACTACAAACACTTTGGTATTATCTATAAAGGTAATAGGCTCGTCACGGTCTTCATAAAAATCTTGGTAAGTATTGGCATAAGTGGTCACTCCGTTTACAGTAGTACTGTCTTTTGCTGGGTAACGCCCCTGTAAAGCAAAAGTATGCCCACTTTTAGTTATACTAATAGCATGTTTACCTATCGGTACTTCAATAGTAAATCGACCATTAATATCTGTTTGGATAGGAATATTGAAGGCATCAATGGCTTGCACATTATCAATAAATACGTTTGCCCCTGGAACCGGAATTTGCGCATATCTATTCAATTGTGTTTCCCCATTGGCAATTTTCACGGCCCAATATTCTCCTTTTTGATATTTACGGTCACCTTTAATATAAGCATTGTAGGATTCATTTTCTTTGATGTCTCCTGTAATTGGAGCATCTGAGGTAGCAGGGAAAACGCCTCTGCTATCATAAACCGCAATTCCTTTAAATACAAACGAAGATTTATCAATAAAGTCTATTTTATTAACCACTGTAGAACCTACGCCTAAAAAGGCTAACTGTTGATTAGGATTAAATGCATGTTTTCCAAACGAAGGGATAATGGTAAAAGAATCTCCATTTCCGCTGTAGGGAATAGCTGATATCACATAATTCCCAAACTCGTCTGTTACACCTAAAACACCTAGCTGACTATTTGTTGGGATGTTGGTGCCTGTATTATCAAATGTTGGTGTTTGAGCAATGGTTAATAGGGAATTACTCAGTTTTGCATTATTACCATGGAAATTAAAACCGGTATGGGCAATATCATAAGCGTAATCACCAATTTTTTCATTGGCACTAATATAGGTGTTTAAAAAAGCTTCATTCCCCTTCAAATAACGGCGATAATCGCGTCTGATTTGAGAAGGACTCAATGCTGTTTCCCATACTCTAAATTCGTCTAAATAAGCTGTTTCTCCTCCTCCCATTTTAAATTGCGTCCAGGTTTGTGGCTGTCCTTTAGTTGAGATGTTTAATTTAACAGGTGAATTTGTAATATCTATTCTAACTGGCGGTAATCCAGTCTTTGCTAAAATAGTAGTCATTTTAGCCCTATACGCCTCATTAATTAAGCGTCCGTTAATATAAAAATCAACAGCTTTATTATCTCTAATGACCGCACTAAAATGTGTGAAAGAGTTTGTTATAGTGTTTATCGGCAAAAGAATATCATCACCACTATTATCGATCTCACCACTTGGGTAATGTCCAAAAACTGCAACATATTCATTCCCTATCAATAATTGAATATATCCTCTACTAGCATCATAATAAGCTCTAAAATTCAAAGATTCGTTAGCATCACTTTCCAAATTGTATAACGTCAAGACCGACTTCCAATCATTTACTGGTTTTGCCCATGCTTGTAATGTGATAGAATCTTTTAAATTTTTATGCAATCTTGGCACCGAAACATAACCACCAGCCAGTACTTTTAAAGAACTACCGAATTTTAAAGAATTACCTGTTGGATTAGCAACTACCAATACATCTTTCACCGGATTTCCGCCTGTAAAAGTAATATTACCCGTAACTACACCTGTGGGGTTTCTGTAACCTACGCCTGTAATATAAGTTGAATATAGAATTTCTAAACCATCAATTTCTACGCCTTTTGCCGCTATTTTATAGCGATATAATTTGCCGCCGTCAGTATTAGCATCTACAAAAGTTCCCGCATCTGCCGGTAGTGTTTTTAGTGATTTTCCCCAATCTGGATTCACACTATTAATATCTTCTGTACGATACACAGATATGCTCACAATTTTCTCCCTGTTCATTTTCACATCCCAGTTGATCTCAATACGATCACTGAAATAGCCTTTGGATACCGTGAAAGCATCTTCTGAAAAAGTGCTATAACGGTAGCGAATGCCCCAGGGGAAACCTAAATCTTGTTTGTAGTATTGTGTAGGATTGTTGGTGTATGGTTTATCAGTTACCCCCATATAAGGCAAGCCAACCTGCAGACCTACCTTTTGTATGGTAAATGTTTTATTTACGCCATTCACCTTTTGGGTTAATGTGAGATTGAGATTCTCTTTTTGAGAAGCGGCAGCGCTAATTACAGAAGTTACGCCCTTTTTTTCTTGAGCAACTAAGTTGCTAAACCCAAAAAGCACTAAACACAGTACAAGAATATATTTCATTGTAGTAAAATTTTGTTAGGAGAATAAGGAACAGGGCAAGAAATCAGGTTAGATTATATTTTGATAATATAGTTTACACCATAGTTGATAGGGCGGGTTTCAGTTCCTCCGGTTGTATCAGTATTACCAGAAACAGTGTGAGTGTGGGCTCCGTCAGCTGCAATTGATTTCGAAAAACCTAAATTTGGTTCTGAGCCACTATTGTTATTATTATCTGAATTTGCAACGGTATATTTACTATCCATAGCTAAAACTTTATTAAAGACATTATCTTTATTATGATCATGTTCTCCCACATTATTGGTGCTTAAATTTACCCCATGCAAATGCGATTTAAGATCATCTTGTTGAACAATTTTTAATAGTGACCCAGTACGTCCGTTACCATTGCCGGCACCACGCAAAAACATCGATCTTAAGTCTGGTGTATTTGTGGTACCTAATAATGTTCTTAGGTTTAAAGTATTTGTAGTAATAGTAATGGCACTACCATCACAAAGCAGCCAGCCGTTTGGCGCTACGGTTCCTATAAAAGGCATAATTGAACCGGTGGGTACTCCATTTTGCGCATATATAGCATACGGAACCGCTTGCAATTTTTCATTAGAGAAAACTACACTTCCCTGCACAACCTTTAAATAAGCAGATTGCGTACTGATTTGATTATATTGTAATTGGTCTATATCCAATACATAAGAGAATACACCAAAATTATCGGTTCTTACATTTGCCGTTTTGGTTAAAATAAGTTGTTCACTATTGCCAGCACCTAAATAATATACGGTAAAAACAAGGGCCAATTGGTCAATGTTAGCTATAGCCGCATTGGTTTCATCACGGGCAATTCCTTGAATAGACATTCCAGATGAAGTTACATTCGTTTGGGCATTTGCATTTACGGTGATAAGAAGTACAATAAAAACGGTAAGAATTAGGTAGATTTTTTTCATAATAAAGAGTAGGTTACATTTAATATCTAGCAAATAACAAGAATAGAAAGATACAATACACATACTTGTTTTAAAACACCTATATTCGTGACATATTTTGAATATTTGACACATGTTTTTAAATGTTGTATCTTTACTAGTTGGTTTCTTGTGCCTATTTGTGGTGGTCTTAATGCTTTTTAATCCAAAACCAAATCGCAAAACAAATGTCTACCTAATAATGATTTTATTTGTGGCAGGATTGCAACGATTTGTAAATGCTATTGAAGTCTTGGGGTTCACGACAATTACGTACAGCCCATTAAAAATAAGACTGACGGTTGCCTTTTTTATTGTTCCGATTTACTACTTATTTTTCAGAAGACTTATTCGTAGAAACAGCAAACTCAAAAAAGAGTTGTTGCATTTTATTTTACCAACCGTGCTGATATTGATTGATATATTAATGGTTGATTACAAGCTTAGCTATCTTTTGTATCTGGCTTTCACTCTTTTCTATTTTGTATCCATAATGTTGCTGGTAAAGGAATTGATACAAATGAAGAAGCTTTCGATGTTCGAAAAGGGTAATTATAAAACCATAAGAACCTGGGCGCTATTAATTACTATTGTCACTTTTTTATTAGTTGTTTATTCTAATTATTTTTTATTTAGCGAAGCGAAACCAAGAATAAGTTTAAATGTTTTTTATCGGATTTCTTCTTTACTATGGCTGGCAGTATTGATCTATATGTTTAGAAATCCAATTATTATATTTGGAGAAAACAATTTATTGAAAAGCCTACAGAAAAACGCACCTCAAGACTTATTAATTTGGAATGTTAAACCTTTGAAAGTTATAGAAGAAAAAGACTTAATAGTTTATAATGCCATTAAAGCAAGAATTGATACCATTCTTATGGACATTCAAGTCCTGCAAAAATCAGTCCCATTAATAGCAAAAATCACCTTAACAGCAGATGCTTTGGCAAAAGAAATAAAAATACCTAGACGACACCTAGAGCTTATTTTTAAATATTATTGTCATTATTCCATCAATGATTTCAGTAATCTGGTCAAGATCAATTATGCAGTAACACTAATAAACGAAGGCTATCTGGAAAGTTATACCGTAGCTTCCTTGGGCGAAAAATGTTTATTTAATTCAAGATTTACATTTTCTAAAAACTTCAAAAAATTTATCGGAGTATCTGTTAGTGATTTTGTAAACACAATTACTCATTAGCATTTTTTGAAAGAAATTCTCTAAATACCTGATTTAAAATCGTAAGAGATCCTTGAGAATAAAAAGAGGAGAATAAGTAATGAAAAAGAATTGTATAGTACCGATAAAATTCAAAAATAATAGTGCCGATAAGTGATAGTAGCGGGCTTAAAAACAGGAAGATAAACACTATTTATTGCACATAATAAATACCCGTTCTAATAGGTGTGTAATAGAACGGGTGTTTTATTTTTTAGAAACGAGTTAGTTCCTTTAACTCTTTTATGGTTTGAACGGGATTTTCTGCTTTAAAAACATAACTTCCGGCTATCAGTACATCAGCTCCGGCTTCTACAAGTTGTTTTGCGTTTTTGTTGGTAACACCACCATCAACTTCTATAAGTGTAGTCGCCCCTTTTTTATGGATTAAATCTTTTAATTTTTTAACTTTTACGTACGTATTTTCGATAAATGATTGTCCGCCAAAACCTGGATTTACACTCATGATGCAAACCAAATCAATGTCGTTGATTACATCTTCTAGCAAGTCAATATTTGTGTGTGGATTAATGGCGACTCCAGCTTTCATTCCTTCCGCTTTGATGGCTTGCAGGGTTCTGTGAAGATGGGTACAAGCTTCGTAGTGTACGCTTAGAATATTGGCGCCCAATTCAGCAAAAGTTTTGATGTAGCGATCTGGATCTACAATCATTAAGTGAACGTCGATTGTTTTTTTTGCATGGCGGTTTATGGCTTCTAGAACTGGCATTCCGTACGAAATGTTAGGTACAAAAACACCATCCATGATGTCAATATGAAACCAATCGGCTTCACTGTCATTGATCATTTCGATATCGCGTTGCAGGTTTCCAAAATCGGCCGCAAGTACTGATGGTGCAATAAGTGTGTTTTTCATTGTGTAGTTGTTTTATAGAGATGCACTGTAGTGCGTCTTTACAGTTTGTGTTGTTAGTGCAAAAGTAGTTTTTTTGCAGCAATTGGTGAAAGTTTTTTTAGAAGGGACAACTCGCGAGTTGTCCGTACATTGCGCGTAAGGGATAGAGGTGGCATCCTCGTAGCGTAGCGGAGAGATACAGCCGATAGCCCGACCCGAAGTTTTTACGGAGGGTTACGCCATAATAGTGAAAAGTGAAAAGTTAATAGTGAAAAGTTAAAGCAATTCCGATTTAAAAAAATAAAACTCCGGACTCGAGAATGAAAGTCGAACAGAGCTAAGCCCGATCCGCCGCGGCGGAGAACTGATCTAAGTTTTATTGAAAAAATAAAACTCCGGTAATCAGCCGGAGTTTCAATCATCAATCAAAAAACGAACAGTTAATCAGACCGTCGTTACTTTTATTAGTCACAAAGTTTAAAAGTCTAAAGTCATAAAGTACGCTGACTTTAAAACTTTAGACTTTATGACCTTAGACCATTTTTATCCTAAATAGGTTTTTAGTATTTTGCTTCTTGAAGTGTGTTTTAATCTTCGGATTGCTTTTTCCTTGATTTGACGAACACGTTCTCGAGTCAGGTCGAAAGTTTCGCCAATTTCCTCTAAGGTCATTGGGTGTTGATCACCAAGACCAAAGTACAAACGAACTACATCAGCCTCTCTCGGAGTCAATGTTTCTAGGGAACGCTCGATTTCGGTACGCAATGATTCGTGGATTAATTCTCTGTCTGGATTTGGTGATTCGCCGGAACGTAAAACGTCATAAAGGTTAGAATCTTCTCCTTCTACAAGAGGCGCATCCATGGATAAGTGACGGCCAGAGTTTTTCATACTCTCTTTTACGTCATTTACGGTCATATCAAGTTCTTTTGCAATTTCCTCAGCAGAAGGTGGACGCTCGTTAGATTGCTCTAATAAAGCATACATTTTGTTGATTTTATTGATAGAACCAATTTTGTTCAAAGGCAAACGAACGATACGAGATTGTTCTGCCAATGCTTGTAAGATAGACTGACGAATCCACCAAACGGCATACGAGATGAATTTAAAACCACGTGTTTCATCAAAACGTTGTGCTGCTTTTATAAGTCCAAGGTTTCCTTCGTTGATCAAATCGGGAAGGGTTAATCCTTGATTTTGGTATTGTTTGGCTACAGATACTACGAAACGTAAATTGGCTTTCGTCAATTTTTCTAATGCTTTCTGGTCGCCGGCTTTAATTTTTTGTGCTAATTCTACCTCTTCGTCTGCGGTAATAAGGTCAACTTTACCAATTTCTTGTAAATACTTGTCTAATGAAGCGGTTTCACGATTGGTTACCTGCTTGGTGATTTTTAGTTGTCTCATGTTTTTTTGTCTCCTAAATTTTAAGTGTACAAATGGTTATACGTATGAAGTTGCCTAAAAGTTACAATTGTTTTTAATTTTATTTAGGAAAGATTTTTAAGGGCATTCCCTGCGGTCGGGCTATACGTTGCAATCTTTTTATTTTTAAAGAAAAAATAAAAAGGATTTCCACTGCTATCCCTAATGCAACTGACGCTAGAATTGAAGACTATCGTTTCAAACCTCTAGAACGCTTTCTAATGATTTTTTAAAATCATTCTCCACTTTATTATTATAAAAAGGAACTCCAGTAATTCTATATCTATCGGTATTAATTTTTATGGTTCTTTTTTCTCCTTCTATTTCTTTAAGAAAATCTTCTTTCCATTTATCGTGAGAAATTAAATGCCCTCCTTTGGGTTCAATAAACACTTGAAATGTCAATTCTTCGCCTTCTTTTTGCTTGCAAAATAAAAGAAAGTCAGGTTCGAAAGCACGACCTAATTTATCAATGATTTTTATTTCTCTTTCATTTCTGATTAAAAATATATTATCAAATTTCTTGTTTAAAATTTCAAATCTCTTAGCAAACATTGTCACAAAATCTTTTTCTTCACTTGTTCCATAATTTGCATTGTAAACATACCACGGTTCGTTGGCCACTAGACTTTCTTGTCCATCTGCTCGCTCATCATTTTTATAAATTTTTAATGGCTTATCTCTAAAAACTTCGTGTACTTTCTTCTGAATATAATCGGATCCCTCATATTGCGTTAAATTTGCCTTTATCTCGATTTCAATTGCCGATAATAATCCTTTAATTGCTAGTAAATAGTCCTCATTTGAAATATTTTCTAGTCTCTTTTTAGTTCCTATAAAAGCAATTTCAAGATTGCCTAAATAGTCGTTGTCGTTGATAAAAAAACTTGTTGACGGAATATTTGGGAAGTATTTTGATAATTTATCGAAATGGAAAAATGGATTTTGTGCTAATGCATATCTAATAATATGTTGGTTTATTACCTCATTCAGCTTGACATCTTTTGCAGTATTCTTATCGTCAAAAATTTCAAAATCAGAACTAAACATTCCTGACATTCTTCCACTTCCCGAAGACAAAATGTACTCATAATTTTTTTTGACAACACCTAAATCGGCAAATGACTTCACATAAGCATAACTCTTCTCTTTTCGCCTATTAAAAATGACTGTTCCTGTTTTGTAAAAATTAGTTGTTTTGAAATCTTCCTTAAGTTCAAGAGAAAATTGAACAAAATCTTCTTCTTTCTCTGTACTTCCAAAATGTTCTAACGCTTTTTTGAGCTCTGAAATATACTTGTTTTCGTCTTTGGTATGATAATACAATTCTTCCAGAACCTTGAAATCATTATCTATCGCATCATCATATTTTCTTCTGTATTTATCCTGATCTATATCTAAAATAAATGGAAAATAACGCGCGCCTCTACCAATTAGTTGAGCTTCGGCGACGGTAGTTTTTCCAAACGTTTTATTAGAACCTCCTGAATTTTGCCCTTCGTATAATCGTACAATGTCAAACAAATTCAAAACATCCCAACCTTCATTGAGTTTTTGAACGGCAAAAATAGCTCGAATAGGATTGTTTGCATCTTCTAGTGTATTTAGTTTTATTTGATTGGCTTCGTTTTCTTTTTCATCATTGGCACTCAAACAATTTTCTGGACGAAAATTAGATTTTAATCTTTTAGCCAATTCATTTGACGACAAATGAATACTGTCAAAAAAAGAAAAAGCTTTTTGAACAATTGTTACCGTTGAGGTTTTCCGAATGGAATCAATACTACTTCCGTCTAAACTTTCTATCAATTGATGAAAATTTTGCTTGTTTTGTTCAGACTCCTTTATAGTTTGTTTTGCCTTGAAAAGTATTACAGGTTTTAAATTAATGTTTTGTTTGGTTGCCAATTCCTGTCGGTATTGATTGAGGATAATAGCTTGAATGACACGTTCCCTTTCATCATAATTAGACCGGATTAAATTGATTTCTTTTGAAAATTTGTCTAATCGAAACTGTTTTAAATCATATTTAAAGAGTACTTTATCTTCGTATTTTTTTACAATATCTGATTTTTCATAGTCCAATGTAGCTGTAAATTCTAACAGTATATTATTCAAGTCAGCTTGATGAATATCTTCGATTAACTTTTCCCAACTTTGAAACAATTGCGTTTGACTTTGTGTATTGGCATTATAATGATGTGCTTCATCTCCTAATAAAACTATCTTTCTGTTTTTAAAATCTTCTAAACTCAATGCGTTTTCTTTCTCGCTTTGCACTAAATCTGAATGCAATTTTTGAATAGAAGTAAAATGAATGTTGATATTTCTATCATCGGCTTCATCAAAATTTCGCACTTCTTTTACACATACTTTTTGACCATTGACAACAATATTTTGATTAAATAAATATTTACTCGCTGAAGCATTCAAGAAATTTTCTCTGGTTTTATCTAAAATGGTATTTGAATGCACAAAAAATAAAAAGTTACGATATCCTTTTTCGTACAAGTAGAGCATTAATCCAGCCATTATAAGTGTTTTACCACTTCCTGTCGCCATATTGTACATTAAATGAAATGGTTTTCTTGGCTTGCCTTCAAAATCTTCGTTATAGAAAAGTATAAAACGCTGAAAAGCTTCTTTTTGATAGTGTCTTTCTCCATAACCTGGTTTAAGATTATCGGAAATATAATTGGGTACTTCAATTTTAGTAATGGCTCTTTTGCCAAACTCTTTGATTAATGTATCGTATAAATAAGCCATAAATATTTGTTTTTACGTTCAACTCTGTCAGGGTTTTGAACCCTGGCAGAGTTTCTGACGAGACTATTTTTTGAGTTGATAAAAATCCTGTGTTACTTTTAATTCTTCAGCAGTACATTCAAAATCATTATCCTCTAAAGAAGAAAGATTCACATACAATTGATTTTTATCTAACAAAGCAATCAAAAGTTCTTGTTGCGCCGAAAATTCTAATCGTTTGAAGTCTTCTATATGTTTATCTTGTTTTTGAATAGCGATATTATAATTCAAAAAAGATTTGTTTTTCATTTCCTCCCAAATGACTAACAAAGTTTTGCTGTCTTTGGCTTCGAGTATTTTATCTATAAAAGTTTGATTGTATTTTTTGAGTTCTAAATAAGTGAAAGAACCACCCCCTTGCCAATTGACGGATTTTGAGATTCCGCCTTGTTCGCTCGTTATGACTTTTTTAAGACGTTCAACAGCAACTGTTTCTATATAATCTAATTGCTCAATACCAATATATTGTCTTTTCATCTTATGAGCTGTTGCGCAGGTTGTTCCACTACCAAGATGATAATCAAGTACAATGTCATTTTCTTCAGTTACAGCTTTTATTAAAAAGGCAATTAATGTTTCAGGTTTGGGATATGAATCAAAATTTAGCTTTAGAGAATCAATATGTTTTTTTGAATCTTCATTCGTTTCTACCCCAATAGCTTTTGACAAATAATTTTCGTCTAAAAATTTATCAGGTGCAATATTTGAAGCTATTTTTCTTTGATATCTAATTGAAAATAATAGTGTTTTAATTAAAAAATAGGTACCATTTGTAATCTCATTATCCAAAAAAGATTGCTGCCATTTAAATCTTCCCTTTAATTTAACTGTATTTTTGTTGAGTCCATTTTCTACAACTAAATCATCAATTAATTCAATTTTATCATAACTACCTTTTTTATAAATTCCATCAGTAATTTTGAATTGAATTAATCCGCTATGAAATTCCAATATTGTTATTGGATTACCACTATTTAATAATGGCGCATCGTCATTATCACTATTTCTTCCTTTATAACTTTTAGAAGTATTAATGATTTTTTCATAGCAGTGTATAAACTCAATATTTTTTCTTGATTTTTTCGATAATGTTGGTGCATTGTCAGTATTTTTCCAAATAAAGGTTTCTATAAAGTTTGATGAATTATAAACATCATCCATCAAAACTTTTAAATATCCTTGTTCATTGTCATCGCATTGAACAAATATTACACCTTCTTCTTTCAACAAATCCCTAGCAACAACTAATCTATTTCTCATGAAAGTCAACCAAGTAGAATGATTAAAATTGTCATTGTACTTAAATCCATCACTACCTGTATTATAGGGTGGGTCAATATAAATAAGCTTTACTTTTCCAGCAAATTCTTCTTTTAAAGAATGCAAAGCCAATAAATTATTGCCTTTTATAACTAAATTATCAGTTATTGTTCCTTGCTCATTTCTAGTAAAACCTTCAAATACTTTTTCTCCATCCGTAGTAAAAACTTTTGCATTGGTCAATACTTTTGGGTCTAGTAATTGATTAATTTCATCTTGTGCCAACACTTCATTAAAGAAAATTTCTTCCCGTTTGTCTTCTTCCCGGCTTTGTCCGCCTTCAAGAATACAATCTTTATAGGGCCAAACTAGAGCTACTTCATTTCGTTGCTTTAAGAATTTGCCATCAATTGTTAATCCTATTTTGTTTTTATAAACCGTAAAACTATCGTTCAAGTAGTTTTTTTGCTCCATAAATTGGATAAACAAGGCTTGGTTAAAAACCAAAATGTCTTTGATAGGAATAAAAAAATGAGTTTTAATTTCTTGGTTTTCCAGTAATAAGGAGATTAATTCTGTATCGCAATTTTGTGCTTTACTAATGATTACCCATTTTTTCAAGTCACCGTCATCGGTTACATAATTGGGTTCTTTTTTTAAGACTGCTTCGACCGTAGCGTATAGTTTCATGTTTTTGTTGGAGTAACAAAAAGAAGCGCAGGCTAATTACAGTGCTTGTATCTGAGGTGGTCGAATACCCTACCTACAAAGCAAAGTAACGCCCACGCCTTTGGCATGAACGTTAACTTAAACTCTCCCGTAGGTATTTGAAATTTTCGACCTTTCAGATACAGGAATTTTCGCTAAACGCTAATTTTATATGTTGTTATTATCTATTTATTTTTTCAATACTTATTTTAGTTATGTAGCAAATATAGTTGATTAGAATTTATAAAAAAAAGGTATTGTTTTCCATAAATAAGTTTGGTGCCAAATGCTAAATAAAATTTGACTTTAAAGATAAATCGTTAGATTTGTGTAAAATATTAGAAAATATGGAATTTGAAAATCATATAGAAATAGGTTTGGGGATTTTTACAGTTCCTGACATTGCGTCTATATTAAATTTAAAATATTCTAAAGTTAATAGTCTACTAAACGAATATTGGGATAAAAGATTTGCAAGCCAATATGGTGAAAAATATTCTTGGAAAGTTCATAATCGTAAAGCTGTAAGTTTTCACACTTTAGTTGAATTTTATATTTTTTTTCAACTCAAAGAAGTTGGTGTACCAACTCAAAGAATTTTAGATGCACATAGTCAGCTATCTAAACGATTTGATACGGCTTTTCCTTTTGCAAGTTCTAAAATAATAGAAAAAATGACTTGTGCAGGAAAAAGAATTTTATTTGAGATTAGTGAAAATGAAATTATAAATTTAGATGCTACAAAACAATTAAATTTAAAATTTATAAAACAATTTGCCCAGAATTTAGATTTTGATAAAAATAATTTGGCGAATAAATTTTATCCATTAGGAAAATCTAATAGTGTAATTGTAGATCCTGATCATCAGTTTGGACAACCAGTTATTAAAAACACCAATATTTATCCGCAAACAATTTATAATCTATATAAATCAAAAGAGACTAAAAAATTTATTGCTGAATCATACGAAATATCTTTAAAACAGGTTAATGATGCCATTGATTATTGTAAAAGCGTAGCATGATGACAAACATTTACATTGATGAAAATTTTTCACATCACCTTGCCGATGGCTTGAATGTTTTTCAAAAACATTTAAATTCAAATGAAAAATTACAAATTCAAGTTTTGTCTATTAAACAAGTATTTGGTAAAGGAGTCAAAGATGAAGATTGGATTCCATTAGTAGGAAAAGAAAGAGGAATTGTCATAACACAAGATTTAAGAATTCATACCACCAGACATCAAAATGAGCTATACAAAAAACACGGGCTAGGTGTTTTCTTTTTCAAACCGCCATCTACGGGTTTTAGTTTTTGGGAAATGGTAGAACAATTAATTAAACGCTGGCCAGAAATTAAAAAAAAATCATCCGATAATAGACCCTTCGCTTTTAGAATTACACCTAATAAAATGGAAAGGCTATCATAATAATTATAGTTTTCTTTGTATCTTTGCGCTCTATTAAGTGCCCTACTATTCATTTGCTTTAGTGCTGCACTATAAAAAAATAAGATAAACCCAGACTTGCTCTGGGTTTTTTATTGGTTATAGTCGATCGTTTTTATAATGTGTAGCATTTTTATTTTAAAAATCCATTAGCTCTAATCTCTTTGTGAATTCGCGCAATATCTTCAGGGATTTCTCCAGAAATCAGCCAATTAACATCTAATTCATTATTAATAGCGGTGTGCATTAAAAAAGAAATGTCATAAATTAGTTTTCCTAATGTGGAAAGGTCTTCTTTAAAATCTAAAAAATAGTCTTCGTTAATAGCTTTTATTAAAAGTAAAATTTTAAAAGCTCGGGCAATTACATAGATACACAACGTGTACGCTTTTGAATAAGGCACAGTTTCTATTCTTTCGCCGTTAGTTGTTAAGAGTTGAATTAACATTTTAAGATTTAGGCTTATTTCACCAAACTTGTCTTTAGTTATTTTTACATGTTCATTAATGTCACCGCTTACATAGCGAATATCTTGTAATAAATACCCAACTGAATAAAATCTATTACTTAGGTTATTGATTTTTTTTAGCATTGCTTTTTCAAAATCATTTCTCTTTTCATCTACGGTTTCGGTAGCGACTAGTTCAAAATTAAGACGGTTAGCCAGATCTAAGTCTTTTTTTAAAAGTCGGAATATCAACTTGTCTTTTTCGGCACTTGGTAATTCTTCTATTGCTTTTTTTAATTCTTTAGAGAACATATTTTTAGTGATTTAGTATTCAAATGTAATACTTTCATGAATTAAACAAAAATCCCGTTTCAAATTCATGAAACGGGATTCCCTATAAATAAACCTTTAGTAAACTAAGATCTGATTACTCTTTTCTTTCCTCACGAGGAGGTCTTGGTAAAAGTGCTTTTCTGGACACTTTTTCTTTTCTGGTTTTTGGATCCAGTCCAAGGTATTTCACCATAAAGACATCGCCCATATTGACCACATCCGAAACGTTTTCAGTGCGTTCCCAAGCTAACTCGGATACGTGTAATAAAACTTCGTTTCCTGGAACAGCTGTGTATTCTACAACGGCACCAAAATCTAGCATTTTGATTACTTTCACTTCGTAAGCTTCGTTCATTTGTGGTTTGAAAGTGATGGACTCAATTTTAGCCAATACCGCTTCAATTCCGGCAGGATCTGTTCCTAGAATTTCAATAACTCCTTGCTCATTTACTTCATTGATAACGATAGTAGTTCCTGTAGATTTTTGTAATTCTTGAATCACTTTTCCACCAGGTCCAATCAATGCACCAATAAAGTTGCCAGGAATTGTTCTTGTGATGATTTTTGGAGCATACGCTTTTACATCTGCTTTTGGAGCAGCTAAAACTTCTATAATTTTTCCAAGAATATGCAAACGACCTTCACGAGCTTGAGCTAAAGCTTCTTCCATGATGTTGTACGCCAATCCTTCAATTTTTATGTCCATTTGACAAGCGGTAATTCCATCTGCGGTTCCGGTTACTTTAAAATCCATGTCTCCTAAGTGATCTTCATCACCAAGAATATCAGACAATACAGCGAATCGGCCTGTTTTTTCATCAGAAATTAATCCCATTGCAATCCCGGAAACGGGTTTGGTCATTTGAATCCCGGCATCCATAAGAGCTAATGTTCCTGCACAAACGGTTGCCATTGAAGATGAACCATTTGATTCTAATACTTCAGATACAATACGAATGGTATAAGGACAATCAGCAGGAATCATATTTTTCAAAGCACGTTGTGCTAAGTTTCCGTGACCCACTTCTCTTCTTGAAGTTCCTCTTAATGGTTTTGCTTCACCAGTAGAAAAAGGAGGGAAGTTATAATGCAAGTAGAATTTTTCTTCGCCTTGTTGTGATGGAGAGTCAATTTGGTTTGCTTCTCTGGAAGTTCCTAAAGTAGCTGTTGCCAATGCTTGAGTTTCTCCACGTGTAAATAAAGCAGATCCGTGAACTGAAGGTAAATAATCAACTTCAGCCCAAATTGGACGAATTTGATTTGTTTTTCTACCGTCCAGACGTGTGCCTAAATCAAGGGTTACATTACGAACGGCTTCTTTACTGGATTTAGCAAAATATTTTGAAACTAAATCACCGTTTTCAGCTAATTCTTCCTCAGTAAACAATGCTTTAACTGCTTCTTTTGCTTCCGCAAATTGAGCTGTTCTTTCGTGTTTTGCTGTTCCTTGTTTTGCAATTGCATAACATTTGTCATAAGCTGCAGCATTTACTTTTTCATAAATAGCCACATCTTCTCTTTCTTGATCGTAAGTTCGTACTTCTTTTTTACCAAAAGCAGCAACTAATCGTTCTTGAGCAGCAATTTGAATTTTGATTGCTTCGTGCGCAAATTTAATCGCTTCAACCATTTCGGCTTCTGAAATTTCTTTCATTTCACCTTCTACCATTGCGATAGATTCTTTTGAAGCGCCAATCATCATGTCAATATCAGACAATTCTAATTGAGTACGACTTGGGTTGATGATGAAATGACCGTCAACTCTGGCTACACGAACTTCAGAAATTAAAGTTGAAAAAGGAATATCAGATAAAGATAAAGCTGCCGAAGCGGCTAAACCGGCTAATGCATCTGGCATTACGTTTTCATCATGCGACATCAATTGAATCATCACTTGCGTTTCTGCATGATAATCTTTTGGGAAAAGAGGACGCAATACACGATCCACTAAACGCATAGTTAATATTTCATTATCGCTTGGTCTTGCTTCTCTTTTAAAGAAACCACCAGGAAAACGCCCGGCGGCAGCAAATTTTTCACGATAATCTAATGTTAAGGGCAAGAAGTCAATTCCTGGGCTTGCTTTTCTGGCAGATACAACTGTTGCCAGCAACACTGCATTTCCCATTCGTACTTCTACGGCACCGTCAGCTTGTTTGGCTAATTTTCCGGTCTCGATTGAGATGCTTCTCCCATCTCCTAAATCGATAATTTCTCTTGAAACTTTTGGAATCATAATTGTATTTTCTTGATTAAACAATGGATTTTAGTTGTGTTGTAGTTATTTTGCGTAGTTAATGCTTAAAACCCAATGAAAAACGAAACTTTTTTATTGTAAATACAAATTGGTATTTACCTTATAATGCAGTCTTAATTCTAATCCCTTTTGTGTCAGGATTATAAAATGAACTTTGGACGCGGAAATATAAAAACAAAAAGAGGCACTCTCGCGCCTCTTTACATATTGATTATTTTCTGATATTCAATACTTTGATAATTTCACGGTATCTGTTGATTTCTGTTTTCTTCAAATAATCCAACAAAGATCGTCTTTTCCCTACTAGCAAGACTAATGAACGCTCTGTATTATAATCGTGACGATTTTTTTTCAAGTGCTCCGTTAAATGGCTAATTCTGAAAGTGAACAAAGCAATTTGAGCTTCTGATTTTCCAGTGTTTGTTTTTTCTCCGTGTTTAGCGAAGATTTCTTCTTTAATCTCTTTAGTTAAATACATTCCAATATTTGTTTAATGATTTTTATGTATGCCTTACAGCTATTGTAACACGGGTGCAAAAGTAAAAAATAATTATGAATTATGAATTATGAATTATGAATTATTTTAAATCTTAATACAATTTTGCAATTTCCTCATTCACAAAGGCTAAGAACTTTTCGTCTTCTTTTGTAAATGGATCTATGACATGGCTGTCAATATCAATTTGTCCTATGTTTTCTCCGTTTACAAAAAGGGGTACAACGATTTCTGATTTCACGGTAAAACTACAAGCAATATAATTATCTTGCGCTGCAACGTCAGGAACTACAAAGTTTTCGTTTGAAACAGCCACTTGTCCGCAAATTCCTTTTCCAAAAGGGATTACCGTATGGTCTGTTGCTGCTCCCACATAGGGTCCTAAGTGCAATGTTTTAGACTCGTGATTTGCAAAATAAAATCCAACCCAATTGTAATAGTCAATAGAGTTACTTAATAGTTCACAAATAGACAATAGTTTTTCGTCCTTGGATTGCGTTGTATTTAATGTGATTTCGGTTACTTTTGGTTGTAATTCTTGAAATGTCATGTTTTTTTATTTTTATTTGTACAAAAGTATTTAAAGCCAGTTTTAAAAATTACATAAATTTGTTAAAAAATAGATTTTGAAAAAATATTTTATTCTCTACAAGCCTTTTTTGATTTTTCTAGGTACTTTTTTTTTAACTTACATAGTGCTGACTTTTTTGTATCAGCGTTTTCTTAATGGTTTTGAAGAAAATCAAATAGATTCTGTTACCAGAATGGTAAGTGAAAATACAGAGCAAGTGCTGCAGTTATTTAATGATGAATCTTCAATTGAAGAGAGTACTGCATTTCCTTATATGAAGTTGTTTTATAACCAGAAATATGTAGCCCGAATTGTAGAAGGTTGTAATGCAATTAGCGTAATTATTTTGTTTATTTCATTTGTCGTGGCCTTTTCTGGAAAACTACTAACGACGCTGCTTTTTATCTTTGGCGGAAGTCTGTTTATTTATGTATTGAATGTTTTGAGAATAGCTGTTTTAAGCGCACTTATTTTTTATTATCCAAAACAGGAACCCTTCTTGCATGGAGTTCTTTTTCCGTTGTATATTTATAGTATTGTTTTTGTATTGTGGTTAATTTGGGTTCGTAAATTTTCAGGATATGCTTCAAAAAATTCTAAATAACAAAGTTTGCGCACTGCAATTCCTTTTTTTGGTTGTATTGTTGGTGCTTGTTCGTGCTTTTGAAAATCAGTTGTTTTATGATCCTTTTCTAGATTTCTTCAAGAAAGATTTTGCTACGTTACCGCTGCCAAGTTTCAATGCAGGCCAATTGTTTTTTGGACTATTTTTCCGTTACACACTAAATGCCGCCATTTCATTGGGTATTATTTATTTGCTTTTCAAAGAAACAATGATGGTGGAATTCGCCTTTGTCTTGTATTATTTTCTTTTTATGATTTTAATGGTTGCTTTTTTCTACATCGTCTATTTTACTGGGGAAAACCACAATTGGATATTGTTTTATATCCGTCGGTTTCTAATTCAGCCTATTTTTTTATTATTATTTGTTCCTGGATTTTACTATCAAAAACAAAATAAGTAGTTTTTTTTATCTTTAATGTGGATTTAAGTATTGTAAATCGAATTACTAGAGATATGAAAATAGTGAAACATTCTGGCGACTTAGTCAAATTTAATTCGGATCAACTTAAAAAATTTCACCTTTAAATTCTGGCGCTAGTACCATGGTGGTAGAGGCTATTTTACGGGCCAAAAGAAAGCAGATGTTTGAAGGTATTTCTACAAAGAAAATCTACATAATTGCTTTTTCATTATTGAATAAAACAGCTACTTCCCGTGCAGCACGTTATGATTTATCAGAGCCCATTTAGCTTTTAGGGCCTGTAGGTTTCTTTTTTGAAAAGTATATAGCAGGTGTTTTCGCTGCTGAAAATTACAAAACGATTGCTAATAGTTTACAACTGGAATTCAATTATGAAATTTCCAATCATTTAAATATGCGTTCAGCTTATAAATTTTATGATGTAAAAACGGATTATGTTTCGGGAAATTACCAAAAACCACTGCAGGCGAAATTTCGTTTTTTCGGTAATTTAAAATATGAAACATTCATTGGTGAAAATGGTAAACAATGGAAATTCGATTATACATTCAATTGGATTGGTCAACAACAATTGCCCAACACGGCTTCAAATCCAATAAATGACAGGTTAGATGAATTTTTGCCATCTTATTCTTTAATGAACGCTCAAATTACAAGGACTTTTTCTTCAAAGTTTGAAATGTATATTGGAGGAGAAAATATTGGAAATTACACCCAGGAAAAGGTTATTATTGGTAGTGAGAATCCTTTTGGGTCCACTTTTGATGCATCAATTGTATATGCGCCGGTTTGTGGACAAATGTATTACGCAGGATTGCGATTTAAAATAAAATAAGCACAGTGTAAAAAATTAATAATCACAATAAAAAAGTAAAAATGAAAAATATTATTTTAATACTAATGGTAAGTTTTCTGGGATTTGCTGCTCAAGCACAGGAAAATAAGAATAAAAATGCTAAATATGTCACTGAAGTAAATGGTAATTGCGAGCAGTGCCAGAAGCGAATTCAAAAAGCGGCATATTCGGTGAATGGAGTGAAATCAGCAGTTTGGGATATACAAACACATCAATTGAACGTAATACTTAATGAAGAAAAAACATCTTTATTAGAGGTCAAAAAAGAGGTGGCCAAAGTAGGTCACGACACAGAGGGAGCCAGGGCTTTAAAGGAAGATTATGACAGTCTTCATGCTTGTTGTCAATATGAACGAAAATAATTTTAAAGAAAAGACAAAGTGAAAACTTTGGTTTTTTTAATGCCATACTTTAATTTTTTTTTCAGTAAAAATTGTAGTTGTTAACTATGAAAAACGGTTATACACATAACTAAAATCAGGATTTTTATAAACAACTTTTGGCTGTAAATAATGTAACGATAATTCTGCTACTTTAAATAGTTAATAAAACTTTAAAATAGTATCATAAATTGTGGTTGAGATATATTATCCGTACTTTCACGCACGAATAATTTTAGCATAAAACACCGTAGAATGAACGATTTTGATTGGAAGAATTTAATTGACCCACTTTTTTATATTCATTTTGATGTTAATGGAATTAAATTGGGTATTTATATAGTTTTATTTATTGTTTTTGCGGAGACGGGTCTTTTTGCAGGTTTTTTTCTGCCAGGAGATAGTTTATTGTTTTTGGCAGGAATTTACAATCGCGAATTGATAGAGAATATTTTAGTTATCAATAATGATTTTCTAAATGTAGTCCTCCTATCCACACTTGTCGCATTGTCAGGAATTTTAGGAAACGTAGTAGGTTACTGGTTTGGTTCTAAAAGCGGGTATTATCTATACAACAAGGAAGATAGTTTTTGGTTTAAGAAAAAGTACTTGGTTCAATCAAAAGATTTTTTTGAAAAATACGGTGGTAAGGCAATTATTTTTGCTCGATTTCTTCCAATATTGAGGACTTTTGCACCAATAGTTGCCGGAATCGTTTCAATGGATAAGAAGAAGTTTATGTTTTATAATATTTTAAGTTCTTTTATTTGGTCGTTCACCCTAATTTTTGCCGGACATTATTTATATGGTTTTTTACTTGAGAATTATCAGATTGATCTAAAGGAGCATATCGAATTAATTGTATTGATTTTAGTAGGGATTACTGTTTTACCGGTAATTTATAAGTTTAGTAAGAAATCAAAAGTGCAAGAATAAACAAATTATAACGCATAAAAAAACCGTCCCAATTTTTTATCGGGACGGTTTTTTATTTGAAAAGAATTGAGATTACATCATCCCTGGCATGCCGCCACCCATTGGGTTTCCACCACCATTATCTTCTTTAATATCAATCAAAGCACATTCAGTAGTCAATATCATTCCGGCAACGGAAGCTGCATTCTCTAAAGCTACACGAGTTACTTTTTTAGGATCAATAATTCCTGCTTTAAGCATGTCAACATATTCGTCTGTTTTTGCGTTATAACCAAAATCACCACTACCTTCAGCGACTTTTGCAACAACTACAGACCCTTCAAGACCTGCGTTTTCAACAATAGTTCTCAATGGAGACTCCACTGCACGAGATACAATTTGAATTCCGGTTGCTTCGTCAGCATTATCTGCTTTAATAGCACTAAGTGCATTTTTAGCTCTCAGTAAAGCAACTCCACCACCAGCAACAATTCCTTCTTCAACTGCAGCACGAGTAGCGTGAAGTGCGTCATCTACTCTGTCTTTTTTCTCTTTCATTTCTACTTCAGATGCAGCACCTACATAAAGTACAGCAACTCCACCAGCTAATTTAGCCAAACGTTCTTGCAACTTTTCTTTGTCATAATCAGAAGTGGTAGCTTCCATTTGACCTTTGATTTGGTTGACACGATTTTTGATCATATCCGCATCACCTGCACCACTTACAATTGTAGTATTATCTTTATCGATAGTCACTTTCTTAGCAGTACCTAACATTTCGATAGTTGTGTTCTCTAAAGTGTATCCTCTTTCTTCTGAAATTACAGTTCCACCAGTTAAAATAGCGATGTCTTCTAGCATAGCTTTTCTTCGGTCTCCAAAACCAGGCGCTTTTACAGCAGCGATTTTCAAGGCTCCACGTAATTTATTTACCACTAGTGTAGACAATGCTTCCCCATCTACGTCTTCAGCAATAATCAATAATGGTTTCCCAGATTGTGCTACAGGCTCAAGAACCGGTAATAATTCTTTTAAAGAAGAAACTTTTTTGTCATATAAAAGGATGTATGGATTTTCTAGTTCTACCTCCATTTTTTCTGAATTGGTAACAAAATAAGGAGAAAGATATCCTCTGTCAAACTGCATGCCCTCAACAACATCAACATACGTATCTGTTCCTTTAGCTTCTTCAACAGTAATAACCCCTTCTTTTCCCACTTTTGCGAAAGCAGCAGCGATTAACTCCCCAATTACTTCGTCATTGTTAGCAGAAATTGAAGCGATTTGTTTGATTTTTTCAGAATCCGTTCCTACTACTTTGGCTTGTTTAGCCAAATCAGCAACAATAGCATCAACTGCTTTGTCTATCCCGCGTTTCAAATCCATAGGATTGGCTCCGGCAGCAACGTTTTTCAATCCTTCTTTTACGATCGCTTGTGCCAAAACGGTTGCAGTTGTAGTTCCGTCTCCGGCTAAATCATTCGTTTTAGAGGCTACTTCTTTTACCATTTGTGCGCCCATATTTTCTAGTGGGTCTTTCAATTCAATCTCTTTTGCTACAGTTACACCATCTTTAGTAACGGTTGGTCCGCCAAAAGCTTTTCCAATAATAACATTACGACCTTTTGGCCCTAGCGTTACTTTTACTGCATTTGCCAATGCATCAACACCACGTTTTAATCCGTCACGTGCTTCTATATCAAATTTTATATCTTTTGCCATTTTAAATTTTGTTTAATGTTTATTTGAAGGGACAAGTCACGACTTGTCCGTACTTTAATTTAGATAATTGCAAGAATATCGTCTTCACGCATGATCAAATAATCTTTTCCTTCTAGTTTCAATTCAGTACCAGCATATTTTCCGTACAAAACAGAATCACCAATTTTCACTGTCATAGTGTGGTCTTTTGTTCCGTTTCCTACAGCAACAACAGTTCCTTTTTGTGGTTTTTCTTTGGCAGTATCAGGGATGAAGATTCCTGACGCCGTTTTTGTTTCAGCAGCAACGGGCTCGATAAGGACTCTGTCTGAAAGAGGTTTAATGTTTAAATCCATGATTTTATATTTTTTAGTATTCAATATTAATTAATAAAGATGAAGATTTCAGAAATTGTGCCATCTTAATCAAACTGACACATTTTCTTATAAAAAATGCCAGCTTTGACAGGCTGGCATTTAGAATATGTAGAAGTGATTTATTTTACTGGATTTGTAGCTGCTGGTGTGTTTTGAGCAGGTACTGCTACAGGATTAGTTGTGCTTGGTGCAGCGGTTCCCATATTGTCAATGATTTTAGAATCAGTATCACTTAATGTTCCTGTAAAGCTCAAGCTTGAAAGTAATATAAGTGCGATTAATATAGTTGCTAATGTCCAAGTGCTTTTGTCTAAAAAGTCAGTTGTTTTTTGTACCCCGCCTAACATTTGAGAACCACCTATTGTAGAGGATAATCCACCACCTTTAGGGTTTTGAACCATGATTACTACGATTAATAGAAAACAAACTATAGTTATTAAAACTAAAAAAATTGAAAATGTGCTCATTGTTTAATTATTATTATGTTGTAAAATCTTAATATCCGTTATGCGGTCTGCAAAGAAACTACTTTTTTCTGGATATTTCAAAATTAATATTTCATAAGCTTGTATCGCTTTTTGATATTTTTTTTGTTCCAAGTAAACTCGGGCTAAAGTCTCGGTCATCAGGTACGAGTTATCTGTTGCATTTAGGTCTAAGGATACTGAGGAAGCAGCGCCGTGTTTTACAGGAGAAATCTTAGGACTTGTTTCTATAAATTTATTGATTAAGTCTAATTTTTTTCTTTTCTCTCCGTCCATTGGAGCTGCGGAGGGGTTAGAATCCTCATTGCCTCTTTCTATAGGTTCTGTACGCGAGAGCTGGAGCCATTCTTGGAAGGAATGTTGTTCTTTTGCCGAAAAATTTAAGGGTTTTCCAAGATCCATTTTTTCTACTATCGGTATAGAATCCGTTTGGATTAGGGCGAGTGGTGAAGCTTCCTTTATTGAGGTAAGAATGGATTGTTCTAAAGGATTTGATTTAGGTTCTTTTTTTTCTTGAAACGAAATAATTTCACTTTCAACTACCGGAATGTCGAGGATTTCAAGTGCTTTTTTAGTAAAGAGACTTTTATGAATTGAAGTAAAAACATCGGAGGTAATAAAGTCAAATAAAATAGATCTGTCCGTTGTATAAGCAGCCGTTATTTTTAAAGCACCATTGTATTTATAACTGTTCTCATTGTACAGGCTTTTTAGGTGAAGTGCTCTGGCGCTCTGAAAATAAGGAAATTCGTTTAATACTTTTTCCAAAGCTTCTGTTTGCTTTTGATGTACAACATCAGGTTTGTTAATCAAATAAGTATAATCAGTTACATTCATTTTTCAAGTGTTAAATGTTCAGTAATCAATGTTCAACAATCAGGCTTCAAGTTTTAGGATATTGCACTGAATACTAAAAACTACCAACTGGATATTTCTTTATTTACCATTTAGCCAGAGATTCATTAAATATATCTTGTGTTATTCTTTCAAAAATATCTTTTAGAGCAGCATTCAAGGTTGCGCCTGTTAATTGTTGTTGTGCAGGATAATCAAAGAAAAAAGTAAATGGTTTTTCAAAATCATCTGTTTCTTTTTTCTTGTTGGTAAAACGAACATTCACACGAATTGTCAAACGGTTTTGAGAAGCTTGCTGGTCTGCCGTTGCCGTCATAGGACTAATTCTGTAATCGACAATTTCTCCTTCATAGGTTAAATCTGCACCATTTTGTACCAAGTTTAAATTGGTTTGATTCTGAATCAAATCTTGAAGCTCTAGTGTAAATGTCCGGTCAATTCCGGGTTCAATTAATTCAGCATTATTCTGAAAAAAGCCCACTTGAAATGTTTCAGCATCAATTTTCCCCGTCCCTGTAAAGTTGTAAATCGAGCAGCTGTTGATACTTATTATAAGTACGGAGAGAAGTATACGTTTTAGATATTTCATTTTATTTTTTAAAAATTGCTTCGTCGGTTCGCCAATATTCGGGTCAAATATATTCATTTCAATTAAACACCTTCTATTTTTTGGGCTACATTACAAATCAAATTGTTTGATTTTCCGGTATAAAGTTCTTTCGGAAATTCCCAACTCATCTGCGGCGGCTTTTCGTTTTCCTTTATTTTTTTCTAATGATTTCTTAATCATTTCTATCTCCTTTTGTTCCAGACGCAAGGTTTCCTCTTCTTCGACAGTTTCGGCAAAAAGATAAGTATCATCCCTTTCTTGATAAGCGTTGTCATTGTTTTTTACAGCTATTAAAGTTGCTCTTGGTTCTTCTTCAAAATCAATTTCACTATCATTTTCCTTAGATCCATATATTTTCTTGATCAAGTTTTGATTTGTTTCCTGGACTTTAGAAACACCATTCTGGATGAGTTCTAAGGTTAGTTTTTTTAAATCATTTAGATCGCTTTTCATATCAAAAAGTACTTTGTACAAAATTTCTCTTTCGGTACTAAAATCACTTTCGTTTTTTTGGTCTTTAATAACGGAAGGTAAATTGTTTCCTTGTACGGGTAAATAGGATTGTAATGTCACTGCAGATATCTCTCTGTTGGTTTCTAAAACGGATATTTGTTCCGCTACATTTCGCAATTGTCGGATGTTTCCGCTCCAACGAAATTTTTGCAATAATTGCACAGCACTTTCATCCAGTTTCAAAGGAGGCATTTTATATTTATGGGCAAAATCAGCGACGAATTTCCTAAACAATAAGTGAATATCCTCTTTTCGATCGCGTAAAGGGGGCAAAGTAATATCCACTGTACTTAAACGATAATAGAGGTCTTCACGGAATTTCCCTTTTTCGATAGCATCAAATAAATTGACATTTGTGGCCGCCACAATTCTGACATTTGTTTTTTGTACTTGTGAAGAACCTACTTTTATAAATTCACCATTTTCAAGAACACGCAACAAACGCACTTGGGTGGTCAAGGGTAATTCGCCCACTTCATCCAGAAAAATAGTTCCTCCATCAGCCACTTCAAAATAACCTTCGCGAGTTCCTGTTGCTCCGGTAAAAGCGCCTTTTTCATGCCCAAAAAGCTCACTGTCAATGGTTCCTTCTGGAATGGCGCCACAATTTACAGCTATGTATTTTCCGTGCTTTCTGTGCGAAAGCGAATGAATAATTTTGGGAATATTCTCTTTTCCAACTCCGCTTTCTCCGGCTACCAATACGGTAATGTCAGTAGGAGCAACTTGAATGGCTTTTTCTATCGCACGATTAAGCTTCGGGTCATTCCCGATAATCTCAAATCGTTGTTTTATGTTTTGAACTGATTCCATATTGTCATTGCGAGGCACGAAGCAATCTCATTTATAATTACTTAAACTCTTTTATTTCTAATGAATTAAAAATTAGCCACTAATTTTATTAATTCATTTCACTCAAACCAACTGCTTTCCCTTTCAAAGTGCCGCTTGTACAACTTTCAACTTTAACCAAAACAAAATCCCCAATTTTATAATTCTCCTTTGGGAAAACTACGGTAGTACTTTGTGAATTTCTGCCGGAAAACTCCTCAGTCGATTTTTTCGAAACTTTTTCTACTAAAACTTCTACGGTTTGTCCAATGAATTCTTCACTGCGGAACCAAGCATGTTTTTGTTGTAAATCGACAATTTCCTGCAGTCTTCTTGCTTTTGTTTCATCGGTAACATCATCTTCCATTTTTCTTCCAGCCAAAGTTCCCGGACGTTCGGAATACGAATACATATAACCAAAATTATATTTCACATATTCCATTAAACTCAAGGTGTCTTTATGGTCTTGTTCGGTTTCTGTAGGGAAACCAGCAATCATATCCTGTGAAATGGAACCATTTGGAATAATAGTCCTGATTTTGTCAATCAAAGTAATGTACTCTTCACGTGTGTGCAAACGGTTCATTTCTTTAAGAATTCTATTGCTTCCAGATTGGACAGGCAAGTGAATGTGTTTGCAAATATTAGGATGTTTTGCAATCACGTGCAGCACACTTTCATGCATATCCTGCGGATTAGAGGTTGAAAATCGAATGCGCATTTTAGGAAAACCTACGGCTACCATTTCAAGGAGTTGGTCAAAGTCTACAGCAGTTGCTTTTTGCATTTCGGTAGCGTTTTCAAAATCTTTTTTTAATCCGCCGCCGTACCAAAGAAAACTATCCACATTTTGTCCCAAAAGCGTAATTTCCTTAAAACCTTTGTCCCACAAATCCTGAATTTCCTTCATGATACTTTGTGGTTCACGGCTGCGTTCGCGTCCTCGGGTAAAAGGTACCACGCAAAACGTACACATATTATCGCAACCACGGGTGATAGAAACCAAAGCTGTGATTCCGTTGCTCATCAAACGGACAGGCGAAATATCACCATAAGTTTCATCCTTCGATAAAATCACGTTAATCGCATCACGTCCTTCTTCTACTTCTTGCAAAAGGTTCGGCAAATCTTTATAGGCATCAGGACCTACAACGAGGTCCACAATTTTTTCTTCTTCCAGAAACTGACTTTTCAAACGCTCGGCCATACAGCCCAAAACACCCACTTTCATCTTTGGATTAATGCGTTTTACGGCATTGTATTTCTCCAGACGTTTGCGAATTGTTTGCTCTGCTTTATCCCGAATAGAACAGGTATTCACCAAAACTAAATCGGCTTCTTCCAGAATTTGCGTCGTATTATATCCGTTTCCAGATAATATAGAAGCTACAATTTCACTATCCGAAAAATTCATTGCGCAACCATAACTCTCAATAAAAAGTTTCTTCGTGTTCTCGGGTTTATGTTCTAGAACAAGATTTTCACCTTGTTTGCTTTCTTCAATAATCTTTTCCATCCTATATTTTCAAAGTGCAAAGATAAGTCAATTTCAATAAATATGACAAGATGTCAGACTAAGAATTAACACTATTTTGTGTTTTAATTTTGGAATAAAAAAAAACGTTCTTTTAGAAATAAAAGAACGTTATCATTATCAAACCAGGTGTTGTTGTAATTAGAACAATACCACACCCAATTGAATTCGGGCAATTTTAAGTGCTGGATTCCACATTGCTACTGCGGAAACAGGAAGTTTGTAATTTAGAATGTGAATGTTTTTAAACGCCCTGATTCCGGTATTTACAATATCAAAATTACTGTTGGGATCATTTGTATACAAATGGGAGGCCCCGTTTAAGGCAAATCCGGCTCCTAAATAGGCCTCTAAAGTGATTTTTTGATTTTTCAATAATGGATATCCTAATTCAACATAGGTGGAATATCTGTTTTTATAATCGAGGTTGTCCATTAATTCGCGATCATTGCCGTAAAGTAGAAAATTAGCTTCTATCCGCAAGGGGAATCGGTCAGGAAATTGATAGGATGTTCTTAAATCAAGAATGTGCGTGGTTGTTTTTCGATCGTAATTAAAAACGGCAGGGTTTTCAATATTTGTAGTATTGAATAGGTCCCATAAGGCGATTGAAAAACCATTTTTTTGGTATTGAATGTAATAATCAATTTCTTTGTACTCGCCATCAAACCCATTTCCGCCCCAAAGACCAACGGTTAGATTTTGTTTTTTGTCCAAAGCATAATGAATGTTTCCCATGGCAGTCATGCTTCCGTTGATAACCAGTCCTCTCCAGAGGTGGCTCGTTTTTAATTCTACATCAAAATCCAGTCGGTTCGTTTTTGTGTTTGCTACAGCTGCTGGAATGGTATCGGTAACAGGCGTTTCTTGGGCATATCCAGCTAGCCCTATAATAGAGATTATAGTGGTAATAAATAATTTTCGCATGATTTTACTTTTAATAAATAAGGTTAGAGAAGTAACATATACAAGGTTGCGGCCAAACAGGAACCTATTATAGGACCAACGATAGGAACCCAGGCATACCCCCAATCGCTACCGCCTTTTATGGGTAAAATAGCATGCATCAAGCGAGGTCCAAGATCTCTGGCAGGATTTATGGCATACCCTGTGGTGCCTCCTAAGGATAATCCGATCGCCCAAACTAAAATAGCGACCGGTAAAGCGCCAACAGTTCCAAGTCCAATTGCAGCGCCAGTATCAGAACTCATGATCAGCTCCGGACCAGCAATGTAGAATATAACAAAAATTAAAACAAAAGTGGCGATGATTTCACTCATCAAATTGGAGGAGTAATTCCGAATCGCGGGTCCCGTGCAAAAACAAGCAAGTTTTCCGCCTTCATCTTCTGTGGCTGCAAAATGATCTTTATGGGAAAGCCAAACTAAAAAGGCTCCCAGCATAGCTCCAATGAATTGAGCCAAAATGTAGGAGGCAACCTGTGACCAGGCAAATTTTCCTATGAGTGCTAAGCCTAAGGTGACAATAGGATTTAAATGCGCACCGCTAATCGGACCGGCAACAGCAACGCCTACAAAAACGGCAAAACCCCATGCCGTACTGATGACAATCCAGCCTGAATTATTTCCTTTTGTTCCTTTAAGAACTACGTTTGCAACTACTCCGTTGCCTAATAAAATCATTAGCATGGTACCAATAATTTCTGCTATAAATGGTGTCATCTTTTAGTGTTTTTAGTGGTTTATAATTAGTCTTCGATCCAGTTTGAAGCTCGTCCTACAGCTCTGTTCCAATTGTGGACTAATTTATCGGCTTCATCTCTAGACATCTCTGGATTAAATTCTCGGTCTATTGACCATTGTTCTTGTAACTCATCGACACTGTCCCAGTACCCTACCGCTAATCCTGCCAAATAAGCCGCCCCTAAAGCGGTGGTCTCAAGTGTTTTAGGTCTTATTACTTTAAAGTCAAATAAATCCGATTGGAATTGCATCATTAAATTATTGGCAGCAGCTCCTCCATCAACTCTTAATTCTGTTCCTTTTTTGCCAAAATCACCTTCCATGGCTTTTACCAGATCGTATACTTGATAAGCAATTCCTTCGAGGGTGGCACGTGCAATATGTGCATTTGTGGTTCCTCTAGTAATACCAACGATTGCACCCCTTGCATATTGATCCCAATGTGGTGCGCCAAGTCCAGTTAAGGCAGGAACAAAATAAACACCACCATTATCTGGTACTTTTGATGCTAAAGTTTCGATTTCTTCTGCAGTATCGATCATTTTTGCCCCGTCGCGCAACCATTGTACCGCTGCTCCTCCAACAAAAACACTTCCTTCTAAGGCGTAAGTAGTTTTTCCGTTAATTTTCCATGCCACAGTAGTCAACAGATTGTTATTAGAATATACCGGTTTTTCACCTGTATTCATCAACATAAAGCAACCTGTTCCATAAGTGTTTTTGGCCATTCCTGGTTTTGTACATAATTGACCAAATAAAGCTGCTTGTTGATCTCCAGCAACTCCGGCAATTGGAATTTTTGTTGAGAAAAGAGTTGTGGCAGTTTCACAATAAATTTCGCTGCTTTGGTGGACCTCTGGCAACATTGCTTCCGGAATGTCGAATAACTCTAATAATTCAGTATCCCATTCTAAAGTGTGAATATTTAGTAGTAAAGTTCTACTAGCATTTGAAACATCAGTCATGAATTTTTCGCCTCTTGTCAACTTCCATATTAGCCAAGTGTCAACGGTTCCAAAGCAAAGTTTCCCTTCTTCTGCTTTCTCACGAGCCCCTTCTACATTGTCTAAAATCCATTTTACTTTGGTGCCAGAAAAATAAGCATCCAGGACTAGACCTGTCTTCTTCTTGATCATATCGGCATGCCCTTGCGCTTTCAGTTCGTCACAATATTTCGCAGTTCTACGGTCTTGCCAAACAATGGCGTTATATATTGGTTCACTGGTTTCTCGATCCCAAACTATGGTTGTTTCTCTTTGATTTGTAATTCCAATTGCTGCTATTTCTTTTCCAGAAACTCCAACTTTTGCAATAACTTCTGCGGCTACACTAATCTGTGAAGACCATATTTCTTTAGGGTCATGTTCTACCCATCCTGGTTTAGGAAATATTTGTTCAAAATCTTTTTGAGATACACTTACGATTTCGCCTTCATGGTTGAAAACGATAGCTCTTGAGGAAGTGGTTCCCTGGTCAAGAGCTAGGATTAATTTGTTTTTCATAGCTTATAGGTTAATGTTTAATAAATTAAGTTAATAGTTTAATTTGATCTAAATTCAGGTAAGAGGAATCCGTTTGCGATTGTTTTAAATTCTTTAGTTTGTATTTTGATCCAAGCATCATCATAGCCGAGTTCTTTAGCCAATAATTCTGCGACTTTTTCAGAAGCAGCAATAGCAGCGTGAGCGTCTAAGAATAATAGTCGTACTCTTCGTGATAGGACATCATCGATCGTTCTGGCCATTTCATGGCGTATTGCCCAAACAACTTCAGCCAGCGTGTAATCGTAGTTTGGATGTAGTTTTTCTTTTAATTCAGGTTGTTGATTTTGTAATTCTAGTATTTTAGGAATGTCAGTTCCATAGATGTAGAGATGATTTTTTCTATCAACAGTGCTTGTTTTAATATTTCCGTGAATTGATATATTTTCTGTTTTACAGTCTTTTTTAGGTAGATGATGAACAGTGATTGCTTTGTCAATAATATCTTCGGCAATTTTTCGATATGTAGTCCATTTGCCTCCGGTTATTGTAATTAATCCTGTTTCGGAAACAATTATTTTGTGGCTTCTGGAGACTTCCTTGGTACTTTTTCCTTCTTTTTCAGGGGCCGCAAGTGGTCTTAGTCCAGCAAAAACCGAAAGTACATCTGCCCGTGTTGGTTTTTTTGCCAAAAATCTCTGAGCAGTTTCCAAAACAAAATCGATCTCTTTTTCTAATGCAATAGGTTCTAAACTGTGGCTTTTTATCAAAGTGTCTGTCGTCCCCACAACAATTTTATCATGCCATGGTACGGCAAACAAAACTCTTCCGTCACTCGTTTTTGGAATCATCAATGCGTGATCACTAGGCAGAAACGATTTATCAAAAACAAGGTGAATTCCTTGACTCGGAACAATATACTTTTTATAAATCGTATCATTTAGTTTCATTATAGAATTTGTAAAAACACCAGTGGCGTTTATAACAGCTTTTCCTTTCAGTTCAAAGAACTCTCCGGTTTCTTGATTTTTAACCTGAACGCCGGTTACCTGATTGCCGCTGTCTTTTAATAAGCCGACAACTTTAGTGTAGTTTAATAGGCAAGCCCCTTTTTCTACCGCGGTTTGGGCAATGTTAATCGCTAAACGTGAATCGTCAAATTGACCGTCTTGATAGATAACACCGCTAACTAATCCTTTTCTTTCAATAGTAGGAAGTAATTCAATTGTTTCTTTCTTCGAGATGTATTGAGATTTTCCTAAACTTAGCTTACCTGCTAACATATCGTAGATGGTGAGTCCTAAAGTATAAAAATAACCACCCCACCAATTGTAATTAGGTATAACGAAAGATTGATTTTTTACAAGATGCCCGGCATTTTGCGCCATTAATCCTCTTTCTTTAAGAGCTTCTCTGACAAGGGATATATTACCTTGCTCAAGATAACGGACGCCACCATGAACCAACTTAGTACTTCTACTTGATGTTCCTTTTGCAAAATCTACAGCTTCAACCAAAATGGTTTTATAGCCTCTGCTGGCGGCATCAAGTGCAGTCCCAAGGCCACTCGCTCCACCACCAATGACGATTACATCCCATTCTTTAGTTTCATTTAATTTGGATATTTCTTCGTGACGTTTCATAATGTGTTATTTTTGTATTTAAATCTTTCTTAAAGCAAATAAAGTGAAACTAAATGAAACCACAAAGAGAATTTTTATATATTTCTATTTTATTTTTTCATTTTTCATATTTTTACTGTTAAAATATGGTTATTCCTTATTATTAGTCTGTTTTTTATTCATTGTAGCCAGTGTGTTTAATAAGTTCACCGGAAAGGGTTTGATAATAGGGTTGATTAGAATTAAATCTAGAATGTTTAAAATCGTAACTATACGAAAGTTTTCGAGTCCTTCGTAGAATGACGTGCTACTGTAAAGTACTCGAGTTGACTCCGGTAATCAGTCTATTGGTAGTTTTCGAAGGAATGCTATTGATAAATAGGGGTTTTTGTCCGAAAAAAAGTAACGCATAGCAAAAGAGGCTGTTCGAAAAGTAATTTTCGAACAGCCTCAGTTTTTTTCGGTACATTATAAAATCAGGAGTTATTTTGTTCTTAGTGTTTGCTAAATTTCGCTTTGAGCATAAAATCTTCAACCTTTTCGACCATATTGTAATTCACGCAAAAGAATGGTGCTCTTTCGTGCAATTCAGTCGGTATAATTTCCACGATTCGATTAAAGTAATCTGATGCTTTTCCTCCAGCTTGTTCCGCTATAAATACCAATGGATTGCATTCCTAATTTTGGCATTGTTGTACTAGTTGAATATACGTATACTCCGCCCTTTATCCACTCCCATGAATGTCCCCAACTAAGCTTCCAATGTATAAGGAAGCGTATGACCCTTCGTCCTATTCAAGTTGGCAATACATGATATAATCTTTTACTCCCCGAGGAAAATGAACATAATTCCCTTCATTTGTAGAATATATATTTCCATCTTTCGGGAATTGCATCTTAGGATGAGATAACTAAAATGTTCCAATAGCCTGGTTCAATGTAAAACCCGTTATGCCGTGAGCTGTTGTGTAAACAAGCATCGTTGATGTTCCGTAAATGTCGTAACCGGCAGGAACCTGATTGATTCTTGGTTGTAGAAAATATTCGAGCGTCACTGGAGTTCCGATTGGAGTAATTCTCCTGAAAACTGAAAAAATTGTCCCGACTGAAACGTTTACATCAATGTTGGAGGATCCATCAAGCGGGTCCATCAAAACTACGTATTTATTATTATGATTTTTATCGCTTCGTTCTACTGCTATAAACTCATCATTCTCCTCGGAGGCGATGCCGCACACAATTTCTCGATTTATTAGGGTTTGAATAAAAACTTCATTAGCATAAACATCTAATTTTTGCTGATCTTCTCCTTGAATGTTAGGAGCACCTTCTCCACCTAATAGTACGCTCGGCCCTGTTAGTTACGGTCCTAAAATTATATACATTCAGTCGCTGTAACTTCGTTTTTCTTTGTTAATAGCATGTTTGGTTTTGATTTATGCACTATTTTGTTTTAATAAACTTCGAAAAGTAAACTTACTGAAACTAAATTATATAAAATGAAATTTATTTGTATATTTTATTTTTGTATCTTTCAATATCAAAAATATTAAATAAGAGGACTTATTATGACTATAATCAATAGAAGACAAGAGGATATACTGAAAGAGTTAAATCAAAAAGGATATGTGAATGTGGTTGATTTGTGTGAAACCCATAATGTTTCAACCGTAACCATACGAAAGGATCTTAACTTTTTGGAAAACGAAAAGCTATTGCATCGCACGCACGGTGGGGCCAGCAAGCAACCCATTTATGCTTTTGAAAGAGATGTAAGTGATAAAGAGGCATTACAGGTTGGGCAAAAAAAGGAAATTGCAGAAGAAGCATTAAAGTATATTAGCAATAACGATTATATCATATTAGGGTCGGGCTCCAATATTCATTATTTATCTCAAATTATCAAGGGTTTCCGTAAATTAACAGTGCTTACTCCCTCGCTAAAGGTTTCGTTAGAGCTTTGTAAAGAACCAAGTATTGATACAATTCAGTTAGGCGGGGACATTCGCAATAACTCCACTTCTGCCGTAGGGCCTATTGCGGAATCTATTCTAGGACAATTTTCATGTAATAAATTGTTTTTGGGGGCAGATGGTGTAGATTTAGAATTTGGGTTAAGTACATCTAATGCGCTTGAAGCCCATTTAAATAAGGCAATGATTGATGTCGCCGAGAAGGTTATTGTATTGGCTGATTCAACAAAAATGAATATTAGAGGATTTGGTAAAATTTGTAATTTGAATAGAATTGATGTTTTAATTACTGATAGCGGTATTGATAATACAACAAAAGCGAAACTAGAAGAATTAGGGATTAACGTTGTCGTTGCCGGAAAAGGATGACCCTTGCTCCTTAATATATGCTTGTGAGAGTGAAAAAAGTGGTTTTTATAAGTTTTAGGATATACTGTTAGTTAAAGTTTTTTAGGTTCTTTTTTGGATGTGAAATATTTTTAAAATTTTCAAAAGCACAATATTTAAAAAAAACTTCTATTTTTGTCCCAGAAAAATAGAGCAATGGCAAAGAATTTAGTTATCGTGGAATCA
This sequence comes from Flavobacterium sp. RSP49, assembly GCF_003968735.1. Lineage (NCBI taxonomy): Bacteria > Pseudomonadati > Bacteroidota > Flavobacteriia > Flavobacteriales > Flavobacteriaceae > Flavobacterium > Flavobacterium sp. RSP49. The sequence continues at coordinate 139,234 of NZ_RYDN01000006.1, forward strand.
CCTGCAAAGGCAAAAACAATCGAGAAATTTCTAGGAAGTGATTTCCAAGTGGAGTCGAGTTATGGGCATATTGCCGACTTGCCTTCCAAAGAAATTGGAGTAGATGTGGAAAATGGTTTCAAACCAAAATACGAAGTTTCTGCTGATAAACGCGCCTTGGTTACAAAACTGAAAGGCCTTGCCAAAAAAGCCGATATGGTTTGGTTAGCAAGTGATGAGGATCGCGAGGGAGAAGCTATTTCTTGGCATTTATCCGAAGAATTAAATTTAGTAAAAGCCAAAACCAAGCGAATCGTATTTCACGAAATTACCAAAACTGCGATTCTAAAAGCAATCGAAAACCCGAGGGAAATCGATTATAATTTGGTCAATGCACAACAAGCTCGAAGAGTTTTAGACAGATTGGTGGGCTATGAATTATCTCCTGTACTTTGGAGAAAAATTAAAGGCGGACTTTCAGCAGGACGAGTGCAATCAGTATCTGTTCGTTTGGTTGTAGAGCGCGAAAGAGAGATTCAGAACTTTAAAACTGTTGCTTCGTATTCTATTGTGGCAGAATTTACTAATGAATCCGGGAAAACATTTAAAGCTAAACTACCTAAAAATTTCAATACAAAAAAAGAAGCCGAAGATTTTTTAAATAAAAATATCGGTTCTACATATAAGGTAGCTGATTTAGAAACGAAGCCTACTAAAAAATCACCAACTGGTCCATTTACTACTTCAACTTTGCAACAAGAAGCTGCTCGTAAATTGTATTTGCCTGTTGGGATTACCATGCAACTCGCACAACGGTTGTACGAAGCCGGACTTATTACGTACATGAGAACCGATAGTGTGAACTTATCAAAAGATGCGATGGAAGCTGCTCAGGCTGAAATTATAAAATCCTATGGAAAAGAATTCTCGAAACCTCGAACTTTTGTCAATAAAAGCAAAGGCGCACAGGAAGCGCACGAAGCGATTCGTCCTACTGATATGTCACGTCATACGGTAGATATCGACAGAGATCAAGCGCGTTTGTACGATTTGATTTGGAAAAGAACCCTAGCATCGCAAATGAGTGATGCACAATTAGAGCGTACCAATGTGAAAATTGAAGCGAACAATCACGACGAAATTTTTACTACCTCCGGAGAGGTTTTGCTTTTTGAAGGTTTCTTAAAAGTATATCTGGAAGGGCATGATGACGATGAAGAAGAGCAGGAAGGCATGTTACCGGCAATGAAAGTTAATGAGAAATTACAAAACAATTACATCTCAGCAACCGAAAGATATTCTAGAGCGCCTGCAAGATATACCGAAGCTTCTTTGGTAAAAAAATTAGAAGAATTAGGAATTGGTCGTCCTTCTACCTATGCACCAACGATTTCTACTATTATAAACAGAAATTATGTAGAGAAAGGAAATTTAGATGGACAAGAGCGTAATTACACACAATTGATTTTGCAATCCGGAAAAGTAGCGGAGAAGGTGCTGAAAGAAAACACAGGATCTGATAAAGGGAAATTGGTTCCTACTGATATTGGAACAATCGTTACGGATTTCTTGGTTAAGAATTTTGGGAATATTTTAGACTATAATTTCACGGCAAAAGTCGAAGAGGATTTTGATGAAATAGCGGAAGGAAATATTGAGTGGACTAAAATGATGAAGGAGTTCTACGATCAATTTCACCCTATAGTGAAAGATGTAGAGGCCAATGCAGATCGTGAAAGCGGGGAGAGAATTCTTGGAACCGATCCAAAAACAGGAAAGCCGGTTTCGGTTCGTTTAGGTAAATTTGGACCAATGGCTCAAATTGGTGCTGCTGATGATGAAGAAAAAAAGTTCGCAAGTTTGATGAACGATCAAAACATTGGGAACATCACTTTAGAGGAAACGCTGAATCTATTTTTATTGCCAAAAAATCTTGGCGAATATAAAGGAGAAGAAGTTGAGGTAAGCAATGGTCGTTACGGCCCTTATATTCGCCATGGCGCGGCTTTTGTTTCTTTGCCAAAAGGAGAAAATCCACTGGATGTTGATTTTGAAAGGGCTCAGGAATTAATCGATGAAAAGGCGATTGCCGATGCTCCAATTGCCATTTATAAAGGCGAAGGTGTTCAAAAAGGCGTTGGTCGTTTTGGTGCCTTTATTAAATGGGATGGCTTATTTATTAATGTAAGTAAGAAATATAATTTTGATAATTTGTCTCAAGCTGATATAGAAGCACTGATTGAGGATAAATTGCAAAAAAATATCGATAAAGTATTGCATAATTGGGCGGATGAAGGTATTCTGGTCGAGAAAGCCCGCTGGGGTCGCTCTGTAATCACCAAAGGAAAACTCAAAATCGAATTGAGTAAAGACGTAGATGCAGCCAAATTAACATTGGCGGAAGTCCAAGAAATGATTGCCAAAAAAACGCCTGCTAAAAAAGTAGCCGCCAAAAAAGCACCAGCAAAGAAAGCAGCTGTCAAAAAAACAGCCGTTAAGAAACCTGTAGCAAAAAAGTAATTAGTCACTAATTCCGGTTTCATCGCTCTTTGTTAAGAGTTGTGATTAAGGGAAAAAAATATAAAAATGGAATTTGATTTTCTAAAGCCCGTTGATGATGAAATCCTGGAATATATAAATGGATTGACTTCACAGCAACTGGGCGGTAAAATTGTGTTGCATACCCAGGAACAATTCCCTGATTTAAGCAAGATTAAAATTGCCGTATTAGGTGTTTTAGAAAACCGAGGCAATTTCAATGCGGTGTCCACTGTTGATTTACTCTCGGTTAGGAAAGAATTATACGGATTATTTCCTGGAAACTGGGATGCATCTGTTGCTGATTTAGGTGACATTCTTGCTGGAAACTCTTCGGAAGACACCTACTTTGCCTTGAAAAAAGTAACAGCAAGTTTAATAAAAAAGAAGATTATTCCCATTGTTATTGGAGGTTCTCAGGATCTGACCTATGCTTTGTACAGAGCGTATGATGATTTAGAACAGATGGTAAATTTAGTCGCTATCGATAATAAATTTGATTTTGGAAAAGAGAATGAACAGGCCTCGGCTACTTCTTATTTGACAAAAATAATTATAGACGAGCCGAACAATCTCTTTAATTATTGTAATATTGGCTATCAAACGTATTTTAATTCGCAAGAAGAAATAGATTTGATAGAGAAATTGTTTTTTGATGCCTATCGATTAGGGGAGGTTTCGAATAATATAGCTATATCTGAACCTGTTTTCAGAGATGCAGATGTGGTCAGTATTGATTTAAATGCTGTGAAATCATCTGATTCTGGCAATTTTAGTTCATTTGCACCCAATGGTTTTAACGGGAAAGAAATATGCGCGCTGTCACGATATGCAGGAATAAGTGACAAAGTTTCCGCATTGGGGATCTTCAATCACAATAATTCCGCACAAGAATCAGTGATCATAGCACAAATAATTTGGTATTTCATAGAAGGCTTTCATTATCGCTCGCATGAGTATCCTTTTGGAAGTAAAGAAAACTACTTGAAATACATAGTTCCTATGGAAGAAGAGGATCTTGTTTTCTATAAAAGTGATAAAACCGACCGATGGTGGATCGAAATTCCATTTATTTCAAATGTTAATAATAAATTAAAAAGAAACACGTTATTACCATGTTCTTATGAAGAATATTTAATGGCTTGTAATCAGGAATTGCCCGAAAGATGGTGGAAAGCGCAGAGGAAAAACATCATTTAGGATAATTTTATGCTTATTTATTCTTTTTTTATAAAAAAGAGTTTGTTTAGTTTAAAAAAATTGTTTTTTTAAAAAATAATAAATAGGTTTACACCCTTAAAAATAATGAATATATAACCAAATTTATATGAAGAAGTTCATTGCATTTACGTCAATTTTGACCCTTTTAATTGGCTGTGGTAAATCAAGCGACAGAGGAGAACTAGTTGGTATTAATGGAGGGAAATGGCATCCGGAAAAACCTTTTGGAATGGCATTAATCCCAGGTGGTGCTTTTATAATGGGTAAGTCAGATGCTGATTTAGCCAATGTAGAGGACGCTCCGACAAAAACAGTTACGGTTCGCTCCTTTTATATGGATGAAACGGAAATTACCAATAGTGAATACCGTCAGTTTGTAGAGTGGGTAAAAGACTCTACAATGAGGGTAAGATTAGCTATTTTAGCAGATGAAGTAGGGCAAACTGCTGATGCCTCAACTGCTAAAGGTAGGAATGCAGGAAGCATAAGTGATTTTGCATTTAATGATTCAGATCCAGAGAAAATGACCGCATATGACAAATACATGTATGATAATTATTACAGTATAGGAACCGCTGACGATCCTTATGCCGGTAGAAAGCTGAATAAAAAAGTAAAATTAATAAAGGATACGAAACTGTATCCGGATGAATATTATGCTGAAGTTATGGATTCTATGTATTTGCCAATAGAGGAATCATACAACGGTCTTCGCACTATTGATGTTAATAAATTGAAATTCCGTTATTCTTGGATGGATATTCAGGCTGCCGCCAAAGCAAAAGTCGGAAGACGAAAAGACTTTATCAAAACCGAAGAAGTAAATGTATATCCCGATACTACCGTTTGGATTAAAGATTTTGCCTATTCCTACAATGAGCCAATGCATAATGATTATTTTTGGCACAAAGCCTACGGAGATTATCCTGTGGTAGGGGTCAAGTGGACACAAGCGAAAGCATTTTGCGCCTGGAGAACATTAAATAAAAACAGCTACGTCAAATCAAAAAAGAAAGGACAAGACTTAATTAATTCTTTTCGACTGCCAACCGAAGCAGAATGGGAATATTCAGCCAGAGGAGGTTTAGAATCTGCTACTTATCCTTGGGGAGGGCCATATACTAAAAACGACAGAGGTTGTTTCTTGGCAAATTTCAAACCCAACAGGGGCGATTATGCTGCGGATGAAGCTTTGTATACTGTTGAAGCAAAATCGTATGAACCAAATGGTTATAATTTGTATAATATGGCAGGAAATGTTTCGGAATGGACCGATTCTTCTTATGACCCTAATGCGTATGAGTATGTATCGTCAATGAACCCAAATGTTCCGGATACTTCAAATAAACGCAAAGTACTGCGCGGTGGTTCATGGAAAGATGTTGCTTATTTCCTTCAGGTAAGTACAAGAGATTATGAATATGCTGATTCAGCCAGAAGTTATATAGGTTTTAGAACCGTTCAGGATTACATGGGAGTTCAAACGACCGGAATCGGAAAAAAGAAATAATTATAACAAACCAAATCTATTCATTTTTTAAAAACACTATTATGGCATTATTAAGCAAGAAAGCAATGAATTTCGCATACGGCATGGGAGCTGCTGTTGTAATCATAGGCGCATTATTCAAAATTACCCACATTGAATTTGGTTTTATTACAGGAAATTTAATGCTAACTATAGGTCTTGTTGTAGAAGCGGCCATTTTTGCACTTTCTGCCTTTGAACCGGTGGATAATGATTTGGATTGGACTTTAGTATATCCGGAATTAGCTAACGGTCAGGCTAAACCAGCAACTAAAAAAGTAGAAACACCATCTGATGCACAAGGATTGTTGTCTCAAAAATTAGATATGATGTTAAAAGATGCCAAAATTGATGGGGAATTAATGGCTAGTTTAGGTAATAGCATCAAAAATTTCGAATCAGCAGCAAAGGGAATTGCCCCAACAGTAGATTCTATTACATCTACTAAAAAATACAGTGAGGAGTTGACTTTGGCCGCAGCCCAAATGGAGTCGTTGAACAGTCTGTATAAAATACAACTACAAAGCGCCTCCAGAAATGTACAAATTAATGAAGAAGTTGCTGAAAACAACCTAAAATTAAAAGATCAAATGCAGTCATTGACTTCAAACCTATCCTCTTTGAATAATGTATATGGTGGAATGCTTTCTGCAATGAATAATAAAGGATAATTAGTTTCAAACTATAAAAAAATATTAAACTAATTATTTAGAAAATATGGCAGGAGGAAAACTAACCCCTAGACAGAAGATGATTAACCTAATGTATTTGGTTTTCATCGCAATGTTAGCATTAAATATGTCCAAAGAAGTGTTGTCTGCTTTTGGATTAATGAATGAAAAATTTGAAGGGTCAAACGCTTCAGCTCAACAATCAAACGCTCAAATGTTAGCTGGATTAGATGCGAAAGCAGCGGAAGCAGGTGGCGAATTTACTTCAGCGGCCGTAACAGCTCATAAAGTAGAAGTGATAACAAAAAATTTTTACGATTATATTGGACAAATAAAAGCGGAAGTTTTAGTAGGAACCGAAGTGGATCCGGAGACGGGTAAACTACCGTATGAGGCTATGGACAAAGGTGATAATATAGATAATTTATGGTTCAGTCCAGCTGGTTACTCTGCTAAAGGAAAAGAAGTTATTGCAACATTCGAAAAGTATAAGGCAGACATGAAGTTGGCTTTAGGTGATAATAAGAAATTAGCACCAATTTTATCTGAAGTGGAAGCCAAGTTTAGTTTGTCAGACGTTAAAAATAAAGACGGTAGACCGGTTCCTTATTTAGATTATCATTTCAAAGGTTTCCCCGCTGTTGCCTCTTTAGCTAAACTATCTGCTTGGCAGAATGATGTTAAAAAATTAGAATCAGATGTTTACAGTACTGCATTAGGTAAGGCAGCTGTTGACGCTGCTTCATATAATAACTATGAAGCTATTGTAGTATTAGATAAAAACGCTTATTTTCAAGGTGAGCAAGTTACAGGAAAAGTAGTATTGGGTCGTTATGACGAGAATACTAAACCTTCTAGTGTTACTGGTGCAAGATTGGATCCAGCTACAGGCCAAGCTAAAATAGCTTTAACCGCAGGAGGAGTAGGTGAGCAAAACATTTCGGGACAATTTACTTTTGTTGAGGATGGTAAAACAATTCCTTTAAAATTCGCTGGAAAATATGTTGTTGTGCCAAGACCTAATTCTGCTACAATTTCAGCTGATAAAATGAATGTAGTCTATAGAGGTGTATCTAATCCAATGACGATTTCATTTGCTGGTATTCCGGATAATGCTGTTAATGCTTCTGCTCCAGGTTTGTCAAAGGTGGGCAATGGTAAATACGTTATGAATCCAGGTGGAGGGAATGAAGTTGTGGTAAGCGTTTCAGGTAAAATGTCTGACGGAAAAGTTGCAAATGATAAAAAAGTATTTAGAATCAAAGGAATTCCAGGTCCAACAGGAACAATTAGAGGAGAAACAGGTGTTGTAAAAGGACCAAAATCAAATCTTGAAATTGCAACTATTGGAGCTAAATTGGAAGATTTTGATTTTGAAGTTGGTTTAAATGTAGTTGGTTTTAATTTAAAAGTTACTGGACAGCCAACAGTAGTTGTATCAGGAAACAGATTAAATGCGCAATGTAAGGCCGTATTATCAAAAGCAGGAAGAGGTGATCAAGTGACCATTTCTGAGATTAAAACCAAACTTGTTGGTGCAGGAAGCTATTTATTGCCAAGAACAGCTCCAGTAATTTTTGAAATACAATAATAAGTAGATTTGTATAAATCTACTTCAATATCTTATAATGATACTATGATGAATGTAAGAAATTTTTTAATCGCTATAGTCTGTTCCACAGGAAGTCTTGCTTCGGTTGCACAATCTAATTTGCTTAATGCAAAAACTCCTGACGAAATAGGTCTAAAATCTGATGCACAATTAATTTCAGATAACGATAGGCCTTTGTCCTATGGATATGTGCATGATAGAGATGTTTTAATGGGAAAAACAACCTGGGAAATAATCGATTTAAACGAAAAGATTAATTTTTCATTGTATTTCCCTGTAGATACTGCAAATATTGGTTCGGATAGGCGTTCGTTATACGATGTGCTGACTAAAGCCATAAAAAGTGGTGAATTAACAGAAGTGTATACAGATAGTTATTTTAACACTAAAAAATCATTTAAAGACATCCAAGCTTCATTAACTCGAATAGATACTACAGACGCCGGTAGAGAACAAATAAATGCAGGGAATCAAATATCAGAAGAATATATTCTGAGACAGGATCTTTCTGCTCAGGACGTAACACAGTATAAAATAAAGGGGTATTGGTATTTTGACAAAAGGCAGAGTGAATTAAAGTATCGTTTATTGGGTATTTGTCCAGTGACTCCGGATGTTTATACGATGAATAGTGATCAAAAAGATTATATTGAGTTGTTTTGGGTGTTTTTTCCAGCAGCAAGAGATGTGTTGCATGATGCTAAAGCATTTAATGATAAAAATTCAGCGATGCCGATTTCATTTGATCAAATCTTAAATTCAAGACGTTTTAATAGTTTTATTTACAAAGAAGAAAATGTTTATGGAGACAGGGCCATTGAAGAGTATATGAAAGATAATGCCCAGAATCAGTTGTTAGAATCCGATCGTGTGAAAGAGAAAATTCGCAATTTCGAATCTGATATGTGGAATTATTAATTTCAGTTTTTTTACTATAAACGCAAAACTCTTACTGTGATGGTAAGAGTTTTGTGTTTTAATGTATTTACTTTGTCTTTAGTTTAAATTATATTTCTTCAAATGATTGATTATTTAATAATTGGTTCAGGTTTAGCGGGTATTTCATTTTCAGAGGTTGCGCTGCGAAATGATAAAAGTATTTTAGTACTGGATAATAATTCTCAAAATTCTTCAAGAATCGCCGGGGGCTTGTATAACCCTGTTATTTTAAAACGATTCAGTGAGGTTTGGCAGGCACAAGAGCAATTAGTTTTGATGAATGAATTTTATGCGCTGTTGGAGAAAAAATTAGAATGTACCGTAGATTTTAAGAGACCTATTTTGAGAAAATTTTTCTCCGTCGAAGAACAGAATAATTGGTTTATAGCTTCGGATAAAATAAAGTTAGCGCCATTTTTATCCACAAAATTGATTTTTGAGAAATTTTCTGGAATTGATTCTCCCTTTGGATACGGTGAAGTTTTGCAGACGGGTTATGTTGATACCGCATTGTTGTTGCGCAAATACAGAGACTATCTTATCCATAATAAGATGTTTCAGGAGGAGTCTTTTGATTATGAGGTGCTTCAGGTTGACTCAAATAGTATTCGGTACAAAGATATTCAAGCGAAACATATTGTTTTTGCCGAAGGCTTTGGAATGCATGGAAATCCTTACTTTAATCATTTGCCATTAGATGGCACAAAAGGGGAGCTTTTTGTTATTAGAGCACCTAATTTGCGTTTAGATGTGATCGTCAATACAAGTGTCTTTATTTTGCCTCTTGGAAATGATTTGTTCAAGGTAGGAGCCACTTACAATTGGAAAGATAAAACAGATTTACCTACTCCAGAAGGAAAAACGGAATTAGTGGAAAGAATAAAAGAGATTATTACTTGTGATTTTGAAATTGTGGCTCATTTTGCCGGAGTTCGCCCCACGGTAAAAGATAGAAGACCACTCGTAGGAACACATCAAAATTATAATTCAGTACATATTTTGAATGGTTTGGGCACACGAGGAGTTATGTTAGGTCCTGCAATGGCAAAAGCTTTATTTAATCTTATTGAAAATCAAATTCCTTTAGACACTGCAATTGACATTAATCGGTTTCTATCTAAAAAAAAAAAATAGTTTTATTTTTTATTTAATTTTTGGTCATACGAAACAAACATGTTGATGTAAATATTCCTTGCCCATCGCAAAACAAAAGGGAATAGAATAACCAGTGATACTATTATTGCAAGGAATGCAACTTTTAGACTGGATTCGAAGAGAACAAAAGAGATGACAAAAGCAGCAATTCCTATTGCTACATTTAATCCGTAGCTAACGTACATGGCGCCATAAAAAAAAGAAGGTTCAATTTGATATCTTAAACCACAATGACTACAATTTTCGTGCATTTTCAATGTTTTGTTTAGATGTAACGGATTTTTATCTAAATACATACTCTCATTCTGACATTTAGGACAAGTTCCTGTTAAAATGCTATATAATTTGGATCCTTTTTTTAACATTTGCAAAAAATTTAATTTTTCCTTTTTTGGAGTCACAAATTTACGCATTCAAAAAGGAATAAAATCACAATACATGCTTAATATACACAATTTATCCGTTTCATTTGGTGGTTCTTATTTGTTTGAAGAAGTTACCTTTCGATTGGGTGCCGGAGACCGCGTGGGTCTTGTAGGAAAGAATGGGGCGGGAAAATCGACCATGCTTAAAATGTTAGCAAAAGATTTTGCTCCAGATTCAGGGGTTATTTCTCAAGAGAAAGACCTTCGTATGGGATTTCTGCGTCAGGATATTGACTTTGAACAAGGAAGAACGGTTTTGGAAGAAGCATATGAAGCGTTTACAGAGATTAAAATTGTAGAGAAAAAGCTCGAAGAAATCAATCACTTATTGGTTACCAGAACGGATTATGAAAGTGATGAATACAGTCAAATCATCGAAGACTTATCGGATTATACCCATCGTTTTGAATTATTGGGGGGTTATAATTATGTGGGAGATACAGAGAAAATTTTACTTGGTTTAGGGTTTAAAAGAGACGTTTTTGATAATCAAACTGAAACTTTTTCCGGTGGATGGAGAATGCGTATCGAATTAGCCAAGTTATTATTGCAGGCTAATGATGTTTTGTTGCTGGATGAGCCCACAAATCACTTGGATATTGAGAGTATCATTTGGCTGGAAAGTTTTCTTCGCAATTATCCCGGTGTGGTGGTAATTGTTTCACACGATAAAATGTTTTTAGATAATGTGACAAACAGAACGATCGAAATTTCCCTTGGTAAAGCCTATGATTTCAATAAACCATATTCTCAATATTTAGAATTGCGTCATGAGATTCGTGAAAAACAATTGGCCACACAAAAAAATCAAGCCAAAAAAATAGAAGAAACAGAGAAATTAATCGAAAAATTTCGTGCCAAAGCATCTAAAGCCTCCATGGCACAATCGATGATTAAAAAACTGGACAAAATAGAACGTATTGAAGTAGATGAAGATGACAATTCCGTGATGAATATTACTTTTCCAGTTTCGAAAGAACCGGGACGAGTAGTTATAGAAGCCGAAAATGTGACCAAAAGTTACGGGGACAAAACGATTTTGAAAGATATCAATCTATTAGTGGAGCGTGGAAGTAAAATAGCCTTCGTAGGGCAAAACGGGCAAGGAAAATCAACTTTCATTAAGGCTATTGTTGACGAATTCGAGTATAAAGGAAATATCAAGTTAGGACATAATGTACAATTGGGGTATTTTGCACAAAATCAGGCTGAATATCTGGATGGCGAAATCACTTTGTTGCAAACGATGGAAGATGCGGCAGCAGATACGAACCGAATGAAAGTACGCGATATGCTGGGTTCTTTCTTGTTTCGTGGTGACGATGTAGATAAAAAGGTAAAAGTTCTCTCAGGAGGCGAAAGAAACCGTTTGGCGTTGTGTAAATTATTGTTACAACCTATTAATGTTTTATTGATGGATGAGCCTACAAATCATTTGGACATCAAATCTAAGAACGTGTTAAAAGCAGCTCTTCAAAAATTTGGGGGCACTTTATTACTGGTTTCTCACGATAGGGATTTCTTGCAGGGCATGTCAAATTTAGTATATGAATTTAAAGATCAAAAAATAAAAGAATATTTAGGGGATATCAACTATTTTTTAGAACAACGCAATATGGAAAACATGCGTGAAGTAGAAAAAAAAGAGGCTCAGAAAGTAGCATCACCTAAAGAAAGCAATAAAGCATCATACGAAGATCAGAAAAAAGGAAAAGCATTACAAAACAAGTTAAGCAAGATCGAAAGCCAAATCAAGCAATTAGAAAAAGACATTCAGCAAGATGATAAAATGCTGGCTTCTAATTATGATAAACATATTGAGGATGCTAAGTTTTTTATTGCGTATAATAAGAAAAAGGCTGAGTTAGACAAATTTCTTTTAGATTGGGAAGCTGTTCAGGAAGAAATTGATACTGTGTAAAAAAGAAGAGTTCCGGTTTTGGAGCTCTTTTTTTATTTAATAATCCCAATAGATTTTGAATGTGCAATAGCTTCACTGCTATTTTTGAAATAACAAATAAAAACTTTTAAGGTTTCTAAATTTTCCATAATTGTAATTATTTTTTCTTTTTTAGAAGTCCCAGTTTGTCGGATATAAACAGCTTTTATGGTAACTGGGAAAATTTTACAAATAGCTTCGTATAAATAGGGGTCATGTTGAGAATCATCCCCGAGAAGTACATACTCTAAATTGGGATAAAACTCTAGAATGTGTTTTATTTTGTCAAACTTGTGGTTGTGATCCCCACTTCCGGTCATGAAAAAATCAGCCAGGCTCGTCTTGATGTCTTTCAGTAATAAAACGGCTTTTGGAAGCTTATGAATTTCAGTAAATTGTATGATAAAACGATACAAATTCCATTCACTGCTGGAAACATAAAAGAACGCATTTAACTCGTGTTTGTTTGTTCTTCCTGCCGAACTCAGGGCTTGATAATGGGTAACTACATCATCAAAAGTTTTTCTTTTATATATGTTTTTAAACAATAAAACATATAATTTTTTTAAAGGATTCAGCGTGTGAGAAACTAAAAAAGTATCATCAATGTCAGAGATGATTCCCAGATTTCCTTTGTGTGGACGAATATAACTGTCTTTGGCTGTAATGGTTTCGTTATTATGAGTGATACTCACTTTATAATCAATCCAGCCATACTTAGAATCCTGCTCTAGTGGCACGCAAAACTTAAAATAACCATCATTTAGTGTTCTAGTATGGATTTTGGAATTGTTTTGTTCTAAATACACATCAGCATTTGCTTGTGTTTTTATTTGAAACATTTTGATTACAGAAGTAGCATTTTTAAAGTTCTTTTTTTGAAAATTATATTCTTTAGCTGTTGTTGGTTTGAACACATGCCCCATGACAATTAATTCTTGCTCATTAGCGTAGCCACGATATAATTTTAAAATTGGTTTCATTTATTGTAGTACTTTTGATTGGAGATGAATTTAATTAATTTTAATTGATAAAAGAAGATAAAGTTTGAGAAATAACATTATTGTTGTTGTTAATCCTATTTCCGGTGACATTGATAAATCTGAATTTATTGATGCTGTAATACTTTTTGCTAAAAAAGAAAATTTTAATCCAGTAATTTATAATACTTCTGGAGTAAATGATATTGATGATATAAAGTTGCTTTATGAAACCTACAAACCACAACGAATTATTATTGCGGGGGGTGACGGAACCATAAAAATGGTAGCCGAAGCAATGGAAAATCAAGATGTAATTTTAGGAATTTTACCCGCCGGATCAGCTAATGGTTTGGCAGTAGACTTGAATTTACCTGCCACACTGGAAGAAAACTTACAAATTGCTTTTCAAAATGAGGGCATGATGATTGATATGATTTCTATTAATGGAAAAAAAAGTGTTCATCTAAGTGATATTGGACTTAATGCAGAATTGATTAAGAACTATGAAAAAAGTACGATTCGGGGAAAACTGGGGTATGCTTTGCAAGCGGTGTCTACTATGATTGATTTAGACGAGCCTTTTTTTGTCACAATAACAGGTGATTTTCCCACTATTGAATGTGTAGCGAGAATGATTGTTATTGCCAATTCAAAAAAATATGGAACAGGAGTTTCTATTAATCCTAACGGACTAATGGACGATGGGAAATTTGAATTAGTGATCTTGAAAAATTTAGATTTAGTAGTGCTTGGGAAAATTATTACCGGAAATATCACAACAGATGATGCAGAAGATATAGAAATAATATCAGTGGAAAAGGCGGTAATCACGACTACTGTGCCTGTTAGTTTTCAAGTTGACGGTGAATATTGCGGATCCGAAACCAAGTTAAATGTAGAAATCTTACCCAAACACATGAAAGTTGCCGTACCATATGTTAATCCAGATTATAGATTTATTTGAACGGATTGCGTTGTTGCCATTTGATTTCAGGTTCTAGATATTTGAATATCGTTGGCATAAAATGATTTACAACCCTATTGCTGTGGCCTATTAATCCATGCATTTTTATGGGCTTAGCGCCAACAGAACTTTTGATTTCCAAAGCAGTTCTTGCAAAGATAATTTCCTTAAAGCCTTTATTAATAGAATAGGCGATCATGTCATATAACATATTCAGGTACAACATTTTCTCCCGCTGAACCTTTTCATCATATCCCAGAAAATAGGTATCCATTATAGAGCCGTTTTTAATCAAAGTATTGAAACCTATTAGTCTGTCCCCTAAAAAATAGCCATAAAAAAGAAATTTGTCTTTGAAAATTTCTTTAAAAATCCTAAAATGATTTTTTGGAAGAAAAAAAGTATTAAAGGGAGCATTTTTAGCTACATGAAGGTATAAATCATAAATCGTTTCTTCTAAGGCAATAATTTCTTCCAGGTGTAGTTTTCTTTTTTCAATTTGATCTGCCTTCTTTCTTGCTCTTTTGTTTTGATCCCGGTATTTTTTTGAAAGGGAGTCAATATAATTTTGTTCTGTTTTCCAGGCTTCATTAATGGTAAAAACCATATTAGGCTGTGTCGAAAACGCATATTCATTTTCGAATTCAGGAATACGGAAGGTTTTGATTTCCTCGCTATTGAAATCTTTATAGGTGGTGATATGAATTTTTTTGCCTATCGATTTAAAGCGTTGTTTTAATTCAGTTACAGCAGTATTTAATACTTGTAAAGCTCTCTTTTTATCAATGGTGTCTAACAAAGCAAAAGAATTTTGTCCAGTTAACATATTATTGCCAATAACCAGTACATGCGATCCAAAGTTCCTGAAAACAAAATTCCGTACTGCTGTCTTGATACACTTATCGCGTTCTCCAAAAGATTCCAGTTTGTTTAAATCCAGAAATTGGGAAAGCGCAATCCCTACTAAGTTGCCATTTTCAAAGAGTCCAATATAATGACAAATCATGTTCTCAGGGGATGATTTTTCTAAAACATCTAGATATTTTTTGGATAAAAAAATAGTCGAAATCGCGATGTCATCCCAGTTTGAATGAAGCTGCGCAGTAGTAGTATAAATTTTAAAGGAGTATGCTGAATTCAAATTGAAAAGAAATAATTTTCGCCAAAATTAGTTAATAAAGTTAAATTATTTCTCAATATATTAAAATTCACTAACTTTATATTTATGGAATTTAGATATTCAGAATTGTTTCGATCTGAATATTGTTTTACAACAGCGTGTTACAGGCAGATCAACCCATAAATAAATAAAAGTATGAAAACGTACACCGAACAATCCATTCAATCAGAGTTGAAAAAATTGAAAGACTGGCAGTATATTAATAATGGAATTGAGAAAAAGTTTATATTTCTGGATTTTACGCAAGCCTTAGGTTTTATAGTTCAAGTAGGAATAAAAGCGGAGAAAAAAAATCATCATCCGGAATTATGTAATGTGTATAATAAAGTAACCATTCGGCTGACTACTCATGATGCAGATGGTGTAACGGATAAGGATGTTGATTTGGCAAAAGCCATCGAAGAGCTTTAGGGAATGTAGTTTTATTGTTGTTGAATTTTTGCTGTGTGTCTTTATGTAACAATTACCTGGTGCGTTTTATCCAGTAATTGTTCCTCGCCTTGTTCTAGTGATTTAAATACGGAGTTCTCTAAATGCAAAATACTATTTACCTCATGCCATCGTCCAAGGAATAAAATCTCTTTATAATAGAGCCTTTCGTGCAAGGTCTTATTGCTGTCAATGGAGGGAATTTCCTTATAAGGTTTGCAATACAAAGCAATAACCCGATCTTTGGTCATGCTTTGTTTAATAGCATCAGTTGTAAATTTGCTTCGCCGTTGAACGATACATCCTGATAAAAAAAGTACAAGTGTAAACAAAAAACATATGTTATTTTATTCATTTTTAGTAGTGTAGGGTCGTTAGTTGCAAGCAATTTCTGCTTATTAATTGCTTATGAGGCATATGCTAAAATAGGGAATATTTAGGGATTGCCGCGGGTGTTAACCATTCCTTTTTAATTTAAAGTAAGCACTTGATTCCAATCCAAAATTTAGTGTTTCCAGAAGGGTTGTCCATTAGGGCAGAAAATAGGGAATATCTAACCAAAAAAGTTAATGGTATTTTTGAATTAATCTCAGTTTTTACAGGGGGTGAGGAAGGTAGTAAAAATCAAAAAACCCATCAAAATGTTGATGGGTTTTTCTTAGTAGCGGGAACTGGACTCGAACCAGTGACCTTCGGGTTATGAGCCCGACGAGCTGCCTACTGCTCTATCCCGCGATGTGCGTTTGTAATCTCAATATGATTAACTTAGTAGCGGGAACTGGACTCGAACCAGTGACCTTCGGGTTATGAGCCCGACGAGCTGCCTACTGCTCTATCCCGCGTT
>NZ_RYDN01000006.1:155648-159617 GCF_003968735.1 Flavobacterium sp. RSP49
TTAGTAGCGGGAACTGGACTCGAACCAGTGACCTTCGGGTTATGAGCCCGACGAGCTGCCTACTGCTCTATCCCGCGTTGTTTCGACTGCAAATGTACAACCAAATTTACTAAATTCAAACATAAATTTAAAAAAATGTTTTATTTCGTCTATTGACTTGATATGTCTACCTTTGCACAATAAATTATATTGAAAATGTCACATAAAGCAGGTTTTGTAAACATCATAGGGAATCCAAATGTTGGAAAATCAACATTAATGAATGCCTTTGTTGGAGAACGATTGTCCATAATTACTTCAAAAGCACAAACAACACGCCATAGAATTCTTGGAATTGTAAACGGGGAAGATTTTCAATTGATCTTGTCAGATACACCAGGAATTATAAAGCCTGCCTATGAAATGCAGGCATCTATGATGAATTTTGTGAAGTCTGCTTTTGAAGATGCTGATATCTTGATTTATATGGTCGAAATTGGAGAGCAGGATTTGAAAGATGAAGCTTTCTTTAATAAAATTATTCACGCCACAATCCCAGTTCTGCTTTTATTGAATAAAATTGATACTTCAAACCAAGTGCAGCTAGAAGAGCAAGTTGCTTTTTGGGCAGCCAAAGTTCCAAATGCAGAAATTTTCCCAATATCTGCCTTGCAGAATTTTAATGTGCCAGAAGTTTTTGGACGTATCATTGAGTTATTACCGGAATCACCGGCGTATTACCCGAAAGATCAATTGACAGACAAACCAGAACGTTTCTTTGTGAATGAAACCATCCGGGAGAAAATATTATTGAATTATAGTAAAGAAATTCCATACGCCGTAGAAATTGTTACCGAAGAGTTTTTTGAGGATGAAAACATTATCAGAATCCGTTCTTTGATTATGGTGGAGCGCGAAACCCAAAAAGGAATCATCATCGGACATAAAGGAGCCGCTTTGAAGAAAGTAGGAATGGAAGCTCGTGCCGACTTGGAGAAGTTTTTCGGAAAACAAATCCATATTGAATTGTACGTAAAAGTCAACAAAAACTGGCGTAGCAACGTTAATATGTTGAAACGATTTGGGTATAATCAGTAAGACAACTGTTCCGGATTCAGTTTTTTAGCGCTCAGCTCTAAAAATTTTACGATAAATAATAGTAGAACTCGAAATGCCCTAGCCCAGATGGGAACGGCATCCTTTTATGTTTTTCTTTAAAACATAAAAGATAGAGTGGATAGCTGGAAATAGCTCCTAAAAAGGCATTGAAATTTAGTTTGAAGGCGTGCAGTTAGTGTGCTTTTTTGCTGAATACTCAAAACTAGTCACTACAAACTAAAAAAAGCATACCTTTGCAAAATATTTGAAAATAGGATTATGAATAACATTGTTGCGATAGTAGGAAGACCTAATGTAGGGAAATCAACCCTTTTTAATAGGCTGATACAAAGAAGAGAAGCTATTGTAGATTCTGTTTCGGGAGTGACCCGTGACAGAAACTACGGAAAAAGCGAATGGAACGGAAAAGAGTTTTCTGTAATTGATACCGGCGGATACGTGCGTGGTTCTGATGATGTTTTTGAAGGAGAAATCCGTAAACAAGTCGAACTTGCAATAGATGAGGCTGATGTTATCATTTTTGTGGTAGATGTAGAGGAAGGAATTACTCCAATGGATGATGCCGTTGCACGATTGTTGCGTAAGGTGACAAAACCAGTTTTACTGGCTGTAAACAAGGTAGATAATTCCATGCGTGAGAAAGATGCGATTGAGTTTTACAACCTTGGTTTAGGAGAATATTATACGTTTGCCAGTATTTCAGGAAGTGGAACCGGTGATTTATTAGATGCATTAATTGATGCTTTTCCTATAAAACCAGAGCCAACTCAGGAAGAAGTTGTATTGCCTCGTTTTGCAGTGGTTGGACGTCCTAATGCTGGAAAATCAAGCTTTATCAATGCTTTAATTGGTAAAGACAGGTATATTGTTACAAATATTGCGGGAACAACTCGGGATGCAATTGACACAAAATTTGACCGTTTTGGTTTCGAATTTAACTTAGTGGATACTGCGGGTATTCGTCGTAAAGCGAAAGTGAAGGAAGATTTAGAGTTTTACTCAGTAATGCGTTCGGTTCGTGCGATTGAGCATGCGGATATTTGCATTTTGATTATTGATGCCACGCGTGGATTTGAAGGTCAGGATCAAAGTATATTCTGGTTGGCTGAGAAAAACCGTAAAGGAGTTGTAATATTAGTAAACAAATGGGATTTAGTCGAAAAAGAAACGATGTCAACTCGGGATTATGAAGCTAAAATCAGAGAAGAATTGATGCCATTTACGGATGTGCCTATTCTTTTTGTTTCGGCTTTGACCAAACAGCGTTTGTTAAAAGCATTAGAAGCAACCGTCAAAGTATTTGAAAACAGAAAACAGCATATTGCAACTTCAAAATTCAACGAATTTATGTTGAAAGTGATTGAAGCCTACCCGCCACCGGCAACAAAAGGGAAGTATGTAAAAATTAAATACTGCATGCAGTTGCCAACACCTACACCACAATTTGTATTTTTTGCTAATATGCCACAATATGTAAAAGAACCATACAAACGTTATCTGGAGAATAAAATTAGAGAAAACTGGGACTTTTCAGGCGTTCCAATCGATATTTATATTAGAGAAAAATAAAAAAAATCCCGATTTTATCGGGATTTTTTTTGCATAAAATGGATTTGAGTAATTAACGTTTTTCTTCTTCAAAAGTTTCCGTAGGATGGTCACTGTACCAATCTTTGAATGTTTTTGTAGTTTTAATCGTCAGTTAGAACGGTATAAACCATAAATTGGATAAATGGTATACCACGCAATATAGGATCATTAAAATTGGCAGAGGAATAGTGGTTTGACATAAATCGGCAAATACAAAAATGTAAATGGTGGTAAACCACGCGAGTTTAATTGCGAAATTTTTCATGATTATATCTTTTAATTAAGACACATCTTAAATTCTAAATATTTAGTTAATACACTAATAATCAATACTTAAAATATGATTATTTAGTATTTTTGTAAAAATATATACGTACTAATAGTTCTTTCGGTTCTTTTTTTGGAGTCTTATTTTATGCAATATACTGAATCGGATAATATTTCTATTGAAATAATCAATTCCGTTGGATCGCTGCTGAAAACTGTTTAAATAGCCCAATTCTAAAGCAATATTCGGATTAAAACCATATTGTAGAGCGATGTAAATTCGGTTTTGGTCAAACGTATTTTTGATGATTTTTTTTCCAAAATTAACCATTACTTCATCAGATAATATTGCTTTGACAAAGTGTTTTTCTTTTTTCCAAAAGGTATAATCCCCTTGAAGTCTATATCTGAACCTCCATGAAAACGAGGTTCCCGGCGATAAATCAGTCTTGCTAGCGTTATGAATAAAACGTTCTTCTAATTGAAAACGTTGATGGAAAGTTACTTTACCTATGATTTTTTTCCATGTAATGTCTTGTTGCCCTCTATATTCCGGGATTTCAAAATCAAAATTAATTTCAGGAACCTGCGTGTCAACAGAGAAATAAGCAAAACCGACTCCAGTTTCCAGATGATCATTAATTTTATAACGTCCTTGAACACGAATAACATATAAATTTTCAGCAGTAGGCTTTACAAAAAGACGATTGTCAAATTCAGAATGCAGAGACCACTTCTCGTTTAACGATAATTGGTTGTAATAGCGTGTCCAAAGAATACTTTGATGATCCACTATTTTGCTGCTTTGTCCTTGGCAGCCCAGTGACACAAATAAAAACAAGATGATTCTAATGGTTTTCACTAAATTTTATTTCGATTATGGCAAATTTAAAAAAAAGTCTAGTATTTCTATAGGGTATATTTTATTTTATTTAAATGTCCCGTCCTGAAATAGCGATACACAAAAAGTATCCTAATGGAAAAACATGAAGAAACACGCTATGTGAAGCGGAC
>NZ_RYDN01000070.1:0-1239 GCF_003968735.1 Flavobacterium sp. RSP49
CAATACGCTTTGAACTCAAAGGAGAATCCATGAGAAAAAAAATGAAAAAATAGTAAAAAAATTATCTAATTTTAACCCAAGAAATCATCAGCAAAACAACTGTCCACTTTGCTCCGGAATAGGGTGTCCACTTTCATCGGAATAGTCACGCATAGCTTCAAAGGTCCCTTCGTAAAGCGGTTTTATTACTCTTTCTATAAGTGCAGAAAGCTATCACTCCTTTGCAGATGAAGGCGCTCTTTGAGTACCTTTAATCTTAAAAAAAATATCTCTTAGATTATCAGTCTGTTAATTTTATTTTTATTATTTTTACATCACGCTGAAATCGGAAGCGTGCCGCTCATCACTGCGAAGCTGTATCAGCACCGGGATACTTACAAACTCATTGCGAAACTAATTTCTCGTTTCGAAAGATGGATGATGGGCGACATTTTTTGGCGGGACTTAATTTCACAATGAAAAAGAACACGACTAGCCACACAGATGGACAATTAAAACGTCAGGCTAAGAAAATCAAAAAAGAACAGAACATTACCCACACACAGGCGTTGGACATAGCGGCCATACAGGCTGGATTTACCAATTTCAAAAACTTCCAGAACAGTCTGAATAAGACGGGCCCTGCAAAAAAACAAAGCGACGCTCAATTTCCTCAGGAGAAACCCCGGCATGCAATTTCAAAAATTTCGAACCCGCATCGTAATCTGCTGGTAGCTGGAGTAAACGATCTTCTTAATAAGAAGCTTATAATATTAGAAAGTCCCGACTCACAAAACACAAGAAATGATCAGGGACATGTTTTTACTGAAATTTTCGGATTCCCTTCCGTTGTAAAATGGCGCGATATTGGGTTTGGAGAACTTGAAATTTCCGTCTGGTGGAAATATGACCACAGCAGACATCCTCAAGCAGAGCTGGAAGGAAACAGACGTGAGAATTTCAATAGTACAACTCCTCTTGCACGAAAAGAACTTTATAAAAATTTTGTCGGAGTGACCGCTACTGGCTGGCTGGAAAGGGAAAAAGGAAAACACCTGATGGGAAAAGATAGTGAAAGACTTGTGGGAATCTATACGCGAAAAGGAGAAAAATCAGCACTGGAGAAAATGACAGTGCAGATTCCATTGGGTTTTGAAGCGGAAGGAAAGTTTTATTTTTAAACCTGTCTTGTCCTGAATAACCGATACAGATTATTAGATAAAAATATTTAATTAAACACTTGCAAAAACGTTTTTGCAA
>NZ_RYDN01000071.1:0-1070 GCF_003968735.1 Flavobacterium sp. RSP49
TAACATTCGGATGGAAGCTGCATGTAAACGGGGCTTAAGAGGTCACAAATTTAGCTACGGTGTTATCAAAAACATCCTAGTGAATAATATGGATTTACTCGAAGAAGAGGCTCCTATCGAATTCCGTATCCCCGAGCACAGTAATATTAGAGGTCCTGAAGCTTATAATTAATCAACTTATAAAATCCTAATAAATGAACACACAAAACACATTAGAACAGCTCAAAGGTCTTAAATTAACAGGCATGGCTAAAAGGTATGAAGCTGCATTGTCACTTCCAGTACATCAACAAGAAGATGTCCATTCTCTCATAGCTATGCTTACTCAGGCAGAAGTAGAATACAGGGATTACTCCAGAACACAGAAGTACCTAAAAGCAAGTAAGCTCCGTTATCATGCCTTACCAGAAGATATCATTTGCAATACAGAAAGAGGTATTACCAGAGAACAGCTACTTAGGCTCTCTGATGGCATGTTTATAGAAAGGGGAGAAAATGTCCTGATAACTGGTGCCACTGGTTGTGGTAAATCTTTTATGGCCTGCGCCTTAGGGCGTAGTGCCTGTTTACTTGGTTACCGAACCCTATATTTTAGTATGAACAAGTTTATGGATGCCTTGACTCAAGTCAGACTTGATGGGACATACCTGAAGTGGATTAAAAGTATCTCCACAAACAAACTTCTAATACTGGATGATTTTGGGCTAAAACCGTTGAATAATGATGCCAGGATTGCGTTACTAGATATCCTCGAAGACAGGTATGGTATAGGATCAACTATGATCACTTCCCAGCTCCCAGTAGACACTTGGCATTCCTTCTTAAACGAGCCAACATTATCGGATGCTATTATGGACAGATTGTCAGCTTCTGCCCACAGAATTACACTAACAGGTAAATCTTTGAGATCTAAAAAAAATTATTAACTTTGAAAAATATCATCTTTACTTAGTGATGATAAAGGACGATTTGACTGGTGTACTTTGCTCTGGAATAAATGGCGCACTTTGTTGCGGAATCGTGGTGTACTTTGCTCCGGAATGGGTGGTGTACTTTCGTCGGAATATCTA
>NZ_RYDN01000007.1:0-72311 GCF_003968735.1 Flavobacterium sp. RSP49
CAGGCAAACCCCATACATAAATACATATAAATTTGCCTGCTAATTTTTAAAATATCGCTTGTTTTTTATCATAGAATGCGCGATCGGGTTTTTAATAAATTTAATTGTTAATATCAATCTTTTTTCCACTATCATCTATAAAATAAGTAAACCTTTTACTATCTAAATATTTTACAGATACTTTACAAGCTTTGTCAAATTTTTTAGAATAAAAACCACTACTGTAATCTATTGATTCATTTGGCATTAAAACAATACAATCGTTAACTATACTTTCAATAATAAAATCTTTAGAGTCTTTGTAAGAAGTATTAGAACCAAAATTTTTCTCGTACAGTTTATTAGCAAACTTGAGTTTTAAATTCCCTAAATATCTTTCGTATTTATCTTTTTCCTCACATTTAAATTCTTTTTTTGCTTTTGTTGGTTTAATAAACGGCAAATATGTTGGAAGTTTATCTTCATTGATTTCTTTTTTATCTTTAAAAATCCTTAAACGGATGTTTTTTTTAGATAAATAAATTGTGTCATTCATCTTGTTTTCTATTTCAAATTGAAGTAAAACAAGATTATTTAAAAAAACTTCTCTTTCATATCCAAAATAATAGAACGCTATATTTTGCAAATTACTTACTCGTTTATAACTCATTGTTAACAAACAAATAAAGATTATAAATAATAACTTTTTCATATATATTTTATTTAAGGTAAAAGACCCGGTACCCTGTTGTATTTATTTCCTCCATTAGAATACATACTTTGATAATTGATATAGGTTCCTACATTCATCTTTAAGGTACTGCTATTCTTCATATAATTTATTGAATATTTATATGCTGCATATTCGGAAGCACTATGATTGTAATTACCATTAAAAATTTTATTGTGATAATCGTGTACAAATTCGTGACCTATGGTTGCTTCTAAAAATTCAGATCCATAACTTCTGACACTATCTGAAATATATGTTGTTCCGTTTAAACTAAAACCTCCTGCTTCATCACCTCCAACCGTAATCATTTCTGAATTAGCATTGTATTTAGCCATACCATCAATTGTTAATATTCCTTTTTTAGGCATCTGACTACCCCATTTAAGAGATTTCACGCCATACTTGGATTTGTAGTCTGCTCCAAATTTTTCTTTTGCAAAGGCATCTAGGTCTTGTTTTTCCTGTATTTGATGCATTGCGTGATTCAGTCCACTAACCACCAATCCTGTAACCGCACCTTGCCAAAAGTTTCCTCCAGTTAATGCTGCACCGGCACCACCAGAAACTGTTCCAAAAGCGATCATGCCTGCGGTACCTGTTCCTGCACCTAAACCTGCATGATGAATTGTTTTTGCACCGTAAGCCCAATTGTTTTCTGCTGAAAAACCTTCCGTTTGGCTAGTACCTCCTCCCCAAGCACTACTCGCAATACTACTCAGTGCTCCTGCTGCAAAACCAGACCAAAACTTTCCACCACTTATAGCTGTCACTGTTCCTTGAAAAGTGCCATGAGCAACAGCTTGAAAAGCTGCTTGTGAAAAGAAATTAGTAAACAATGCTGTAGAAGCACTACCTATACCAAAAGTTACTGCTGCACTAGCTGCTCCTATAAAAGTGGCTTTTAGCAAGCCACCAACACTAAAAGGTACATCGCTCATTAGAGCAGTTAAAGTATAAACGGTAGCTGAAACAGCTGCGCCAATAGCAACTGCAACCAAAAAAGGAATTATTTCCCCACTAGGATCGGTATACATTAGTGGGTTGTTCAACACATACGCATAGCGGTTGTAGTTTTGGGTATTCTCCGGTTGCTGGATAAAATTATCTGGCATTAAAAAAGAACGTAAAACAGGATCATATAAACGACCGTTCATGTGTATCAATCCAACTTCTGCTAAATGCTCGTGGCTGGTGTAGCCTCTGTCCATCATCATTAGTCGCGCGCTAGTACCATCTGTTGGTAAAGCTATAGCTACTCCATTTTGTTGCAATTTAGCTAAATTTCCCCAAGCATCAAAATGACGGCGTTCTATTGCCACCCAACGCCAATTTGTATTCTACCTAAAACAAAAAACTACAACTTATTTAAGGATGTAGTTTAATTTTGTCTGATAGCGCTTCTGGGCACGAGCCAGAGGCATCGCGCTAGCCTTTCTATTAATTTCTGCTTGGACTAGCAGGGGCAAGTATTGACAAAGCACAATATAGCCGTATTGAAAATGGAAAAACTGACCCTTCTGTTGCAACTCTAGAACGTATTGCAAATGCTATGGGCGTTTCATTATCTGATTTATTTGCTTCTACCGAAGAACTCAAAGAAATAAATTCTTTCGATAAATCGATTATGGAAAAAGTATCGCTTATGGAAAGTTTAAACGAAGAAGAAAAACAAACTATTTATATTATGCTCGATGCCTTTATTGGTAAAAGAAAACTTAAAGACGCTCTGCAAAACGTACTTCACGATGTAAAATAGAAAAGCCGAGCATCGCTCGGCTTTTTAGTGAAATATTTTAATTAGACCATCATTATATAAAAATATAAAATCCCTAATATTAATAGAATATTTATAAAATAAATAAATAATGTTTCTATTTTACAAGGCTTAAATGTTTTAAAAACAAGATTGTAAATCATTAGAAAAATAAAATTAAAGAAAATCATATTCCCAAGGTAACTAAATACTCTCAAGAAAAAAACATTGATGTCTATAATTGGACTTGATGTTTCATTTAAATTTATTATTTTTTCTAATCCATAACCGTAACCCAAAATAAAATAATTATCATTATTTTGATACAAATACAAAAGATTTACAAAAAAGATAAGTAAACAAAAAGCTAGGGCTTTCTTATCACTATTTAATTGGTGCAGAAAATAACTTGCCTTTTTCATAAAAATATAGTTTATTATCATTTACAAAACCTGATGTATAAATTTTAGTTGTAGAAACTCCTGTCAGTTTAAAGTCGTAACCTTTCATTCCGTTTAAAGTCTGTGCTTTAATACTTAATTTAGCATCAGTTCCAACTCCTGCAATTCTTCCTGCAAACGTTCTGTCTAATTGCAAAGTGCCATTTGGGGACATTGTAGCTTTATCAAGAATGAGTCCAATTTTGGAATTCAAAAAGTCTAAATCGCCACCATCTATATAATCTCCGGGTCTCATACCTTTCATTAATTTTCCCATCATAGTTTCTGAAGAATCTCCTTTTTTAATTCCTAAAGATTCTTTAGTAACTTTTCTGCCTTCTTGGTCATATTCATCATTTGGACCATCCATCTGATGCATTGCGTGATTGAGTCCACTAACGACAAGATCGAGTACTTATTAACCCATACCTAGTAATTCTTTCCTAATAAAAACCCATACTCCTTTTTTATTTTTAAAATAATACCTGTTTTTAATCATACTTATGCCAATTACTTTTGTAACAATAACACTTGCTTCATTTTCATTGATAGTTAAATTTGAAAACCTTACAAACAGGATATTAATATCATAATTATTTATTTTGACTATATTAATTTTATAATCTGATCTAAAATCGACTAAGTCGCTATCTTTAATATTGAATTGTAAAAAACTAGTTTTATTAATTTTTTTAGATTTATTAAAATCTATTTTTTCAATTAAAATAGAATCTAATAAACCAACTGTAATTTTTTCAATTTTAATATTCTTAAATTTTTCAGGGCGTGGCACTTTACTCATATCAAAATATTCAACAGAATCTATTAAAATATTTATATTTTGAACGATTAATTCTTTACCATTATTTTTTATATTATTTTGTTTTTTACAACTACAAAATAATACAAAAGCCATCAGTACTATCATTTTTAATTTACCATCCATTTCTTGCTGCATTTTGTGTTGAACCTAAATATTGATTATTTTAGAATCGCTCAACTGACGGTTGAGGTTGGACTGAATTAGAAGTTGACTTAACAGAACCGTAACCGCAATAGTCAATAAAGCAAATAGATAGAATCGTCTTAGATTTTTGAAGGTGTCTTTGTCAACAGATGCTGTGGCTCTGTTTTTCATAAGCATGTCGATTTACAAACCAAGCGCTTCTTTTATCAAATCGAAATTTTCAGCGCTAAATTTTATTTTTAGGGCTTCCTGTTGTCCTTTTTCAGACATTTTATTCCAGGTTTTCAAGATAATATTTTTCATTTTCTCTCGGTCGTGTTTTTGAACAAAAGGATCCAAATAAAATTCCATAAACACCAAACAAATTACATCTTCAAGGAGTTGTGTTTCGATATCTTTTTTGAGTAATTTTTTTTCGATAAGGAAAGAAACCCGTGCAATAAATGCTGTGGAATATCCTGCTTTTTCTAAAATTTCAGCAGTGGTTTTAGCGTGAAATTTTTTCAAATCTTCGCGCCATTTTAAATAGCCCACTCGATCCATTGGATAGGATTCTCGGGGCATTTTCCATCGGCAAATGTGTTGTGCTTTGGCCGAAATTTGAACAGCTTCGGATGCATTTGGATAAAAATCCATCAGCCTTTCGTACATTCGATTAGAGTACAATAGTTCCTTTGGCTGCGAAACAGAGTGGTCTATTTCATGATTTGGATCTTGTGCATTTTCTGCATCAATCCATGCGCTGGCATTTTGGAATTGTAAGATTGTCATTTGAAAGGTTTAAAATCAAAGATACATAATTAATCCAAAAAGCCAACGAATACCTCGTTACCTATAATTTTTTCAGGATAAGTCGCAATTTTTAGATCGTCTCCATTTAAATTGGTACCGTCCACAAGTGAAAAAGTTCTTTTGTGCAAGTGGCAGGCTGTTTTGGGAATATCTCGCATAGAACTCAACATTCCTCTGGAAAGAGCCATTTCCATTTTATTAGGGCAGGCGTTTTGACAAGCATACCATTCTTTTTTGCGTTCAAAGTTGATGATGGCAATTTGCTTGTCTTTGTATTTGAGGCAACCGCCTCTATTGCTTGGAAAATTACTTATTTTTCCGGCCTTGAACCAAGTATTCACATAAGTGAACGCTATCATACGCGCGTCTGGGCTCTTCTCCAAATACGGTAATTTGATGTTTTTCCTGTCCAGGTTTTGTAATAAATTTTTCGCAAAACTTGTATCCTAGGATGCCGTTTCCGACTACTGTTACTTTAATCATAATCCAATTAATTAAGTATTGTTACGTAAATACAAGTATTAATATTTAACCCGTTGGGTGCAATTAATTTTTGATGATAATTTTCGTCAGTTCGAGTGATCCCGCTTTTGGGCGGGATTATATCGAGAACTAGAAAATTAGTATTAAAAACGGTTCTCGATACATTTTTTGTTCCGTTTTACTACACAAAAAACCCTCGAACTGACGTTTTGAATAATTGCACCCAACGGGTTAATACTTATATAAACGTACTTAATTTAATTTTTTTATTCTACGTAATTTTAAAATTGAGTTTTTTATTTTTTAGTAATCCATCTTTCAAAGAATTCATAGGTTCGCAACATTTGATCCATTCGCTGTCTGTTGTCGCCATTGCGAGTGATTTCGTGTGTTGCTCCTGGATGGACGACATATTCAACTGGACGCCCCAGAACCTTGAGACTGCGATACATCATTTCTCCCTGAACGAATCCCGTACGACGGTCATTGCCCCCGTGAAAAATAATAAATGGTGTCTTGATGTTTTCAACGTATGTCAAAGGGGATTCTCTCGCCAGAATTTCTTTCACTTTGGGTTCCCACGGATAGCCGCCAAAATAATTAGGAACCAGTCTCCAGGCATTCCCTTCGCCAAAAAAGGTGTTCAGGTCGTACACGCCACGTTGTGCGCAGGCGGCTTTGAATCGATTGTCATGGCTGATAATCCAAGCCGTCAGGTAACCAGCATAAGAACCTCCGGTTATCAATAGTTTATCGGGATCAGCCCAGCCTTGATCGATAGTTTTATCTAAAGCGGTCAGCACATCGCTTGCAGGACCTTTGCCCCAGTCATTGATGTTACCCCGTAAAAAATCTAAACCATAACCGCCGGAACCCCTAGGATTGCTATACACTACACCATATCCTTTGCTACAAAAATATTGGTATTCGTGCCACATGCTTTCTTCACCTGGTCCCCACATAGCAGATGGCCCTCCATGAATTTCCAGCAACAAAGGGTATTTTTCTCCTGCTTGGTAGTTGGCAGGCTTCATTACCCAATACTCAATGGTCATCCCTAAATCGTTGACAAACGTTTTCTTTTCAGGGAAGGATAATTTTTTAGTTTGCACCCAATCATTAAAAGTACTGGCTTTTCTTTCTTTTTTGAAATCCGTAGTGGAAAAATACAGTTCGGATGGATTTGAAATCGCTGTTTTAGAATAAACAAGGGTTTTGTTTGCAATGTCAAAACTGGTAATGCCAATCTCACTGCTCGATAAAGAATCTACTTTTCTGGTGGCAATAGTGACTTTGTTCAGGACATTTCCACCATTGCTTTGTCCAGTGAAGTAGAGGTGTTTGTCATCAGTACTCCAAATGAGATTTGTTTTATTGCGATCAAATGGGATCGTTATAATGTCTTTTTCGGTTCCGTTTATTGGCATTATTGCTAAGATAGGGACTGAGACGAAAGAAGTAGAACTAAAAAGAAAGGCAAGCCATTTTCCGGAATTCGATACGGAGGCATTGCTGTATCTTTTGTCCTTTTCGCCTAAGATCATTTTTAAATTAGTCCCATCACTATCCGCTAAATAAATTTCGCTTTCTAAAGAGCGATCCGGATTTTCTGCGGTGTCCATATCGCCCGAGAAAATGAGTTGTTTGCCGTCTGGAGTATAGTCAGCATTGGTAAAACTATAAAATCCTTTTGTGAGCAGCCGTGGCACAGCATCTTTAGTCACATTGATATCAAAGAAATGATTGTAATTCATTTCGGATGAGATAGCCGACTCACTTTGAAAGTTTAATTTGTTTAGGACGATTGCTTTTTTATCCACGGCATTTTTTTCAAGATAGGCTCTTATCTGGGATAAGCTCCCATTTGGGTTTGGTTTGTCGCTATTGGGTAACAAATGTTCATTATTGGTAAAACCAGGTTTTTCCATGGCCCAAGTTGGTATGTCATGTGATTTGTTTAGGATAGAGTCTGCAATTAATTCTTGTAGAGAAAGACTTGATGAAAAAAGTATTTTTTTGCCATCTGGAGACCATTTTGGGTTGTTTGCGCCGTACTTATGGCTGGTCAATTGCATAGATTCTCCTCCATCAAGGGATAAAATAAAAACTTGAGATTTGTCTTCTACGGAGCGCGTAAAAGCAAGCTGCTTTCCGTCTGGACTCCATGCGGGTTTTGTAGCACCTTCTTTGCTAGTAGTCAACTGCAACGGAGCGGCTGTGTTTGCCGTGGATGCGCTATATATCTGGGTTCGATACTTATAATCCTCCGTACTAGTCTGGTCTGGCTCGATAGTGGTCAGGGTAAAGGCCACTTTTGTTCCGTCTTTAGTTAGTGTGACGTTGTTGATGGTTTTAATTTTTAGCAGATCTGTAAGGTGTACGGGTTCTGTTCCGTTTTGAGCAATAGTGGCTTGCAGCGTGGCAATAAAAAGCAGTAACAGGGAAATTTTTTTCATAGTGTAATGGTATCGCTAATTTTTATTTAATTCAAGAGAAAAGGCATACAGGCAACTAATTCTTGGTGTTACAATTGGTCATAATTTGCTTGTTCCGGCAAAAAAGGAAGTTTGGTTTTTAGTAAATATAGGAAAAAAGAACAGTGTAGTCCGATAAAAACATCAAAATAAGAGTATTCTTCTCCTTGTTGTCAGTACTCTTTGATAATTCTGAGAACCTTTTTTGTGAGGAAAGCAAGAAATAAATCTTTACAAGACGCCAAAACCAGTTGTAGTTGTATCATGGCCACTGGGCGATGCTCGGTATGATTTTTGAAATCCGTATTGGAATACCTGTTTTTTCTTTCAATTCAAATGTGGGAGATAAAGCGACTGTGGGAGCTGTTGCTGCCGGAAAAAAAATGCAAAGCTAAATTGTAAAAGGACCTCTTTTTACTCTGTCTTTATTTTTCATGGGTATGTGTTGATCCTTTTATAAGCCTCATTCTCCTACTTATTTAAAAAGTGTTTTTTGCAAACAGAGAAGCGTAATCTTTTTGTAGGGGAAT
Source organism: Flavobacterium sp. RSP49 (assembly GCF_003968735.1). Classification (NCBI taxonomy): domain Bacteria; kingdom Pseudomonadati; phylum Bacteroidota; class Flavobacteriia; order Flavobacteriales; family Flavobacteriaceae; genus Flavobacterium; species Flavobacterium sp. RSP49. Next base: position 8,152 of record NZ_RYDN01000007.1, read on the forward strand.
TATTAAAAAGACAGGAAAGGGTTTGTGTGCGATTGTGTTTTTTGCAATTAGGCCTATTTGTTTTTAATTAAAAGAATATGGAGGCAATGCATTAAACGAGAGTGCGGGCTGTTTTTATGGAGTTTGTACACGGAATAAAATATTTTTTTGGAAACAAGAGAGAACTACTGATTCCAGAAACGAAGGCGCTTTTATGAGGTCTTTTGAGGGGGAATTTTATTGCTGTACGAGTATTTTGTTTCTTGTAATACTGCGTTGCGCAAGGACGAAAGGAATGTGTTTTAGATCAAGTCTTGAACAAAGTTGTTTTTGATTTTGTATAAAAACAAAAAACCCACTCGTTTGAGTGGGTTTTGTGGTACCTCCAGGGATCGAACCAGGGACACATGGATTTTCAGTCCATTGCTCTACCATCTGAGCTAAGGTACCTCGCTAATGCGGGTGCAAATATAGTATGATTTTTAGTTTATCCAAAACAATTTTAAAAAAAAATCAATTCGTACCTTTGTCCCATCAAAAAAGAAATTATGATTTTAGTAGTTGATGTGGGAAATACCAGAATTAAAGCCGCTGTTTTTGAGGGCGCTATGCTTTTGGAGGTTTTTATTTTTAGCCAAATTGAATTGGAAAAAAATATTAAAAATATTTTAAAAAACTTTAAAAAAACAACTGATTTGGTGGTTTCTTCAGTTGGAGATCTCGGAAAACAGCCGTTTTTAGCTTTCGATAAAGAGATAAAAGTGCATTTTATCTCGAATAAGGATTCTTTTCCGTTCCAAAATAAATACGCAACGCCACAAACTTTGGGAATTGACCGTATGGTTCTTGCTGCAGGGGCTACGCTCCGGTATCCGGATCAAAACCGGCTGGTCATTGATGCCGGAACTTGCATTACCTATGATTTTATAGATCAGGAAAATAATTATTTAGGGGGAGCGATCTCGCCGGGACTGCGATTGCGCTATGAAGCATTGCATCACTACACCGCAAAATTACCTTTATTGTCTCTGGGGATTCCGGAAGATTTGATTGGGAAATCAACTTCAGAATCGATTCATTCCGGAGTGGTAAACGGTTTAGTTTATGAGATTGACGGGTTTATAAATCAATATAAAGCACGGTATTTAAATTTTATAATAATTTTAACGGGTGGAGACACAGATTTTTTGGCTAAACGATTAAAAAATACCATATTTGCCAATTCAAATTTTCTTCTGGAAAGTTTAAGCCAAACATTTCAACATAAAACCAAAAATGATTAAAAAAATTATAATAAGCGCCTGTTTGCTTTTATCATTAGTGTCTTTTGCTCAAGAAGGGACAGCCTCTCCGTATTCTTTTTATGGAATAGGAGATGTTAGGTTCAAAGGAACGTTGGAAAACCGTTCGATGGCAGGAATAGCCATTGAACAAGATAGTATACACATGAACTTGCAAAATCCAGCCAGTTATGCAAGTCTTAAACTAACCACTTTTACCCTGGGTGGTACGCAAGCGACCACAAAAATGAAAACAGACACTGAAGCCGCAAATACAAGAAGAACGACTCTGGATTACCTGGCCGTGGGTTTGCCTATCGGTAAGTTTGGGTTGGGTTTTGGATTAATTCCGTATTCATCGGTAGGATATAAAATACAATCTATTGCTACTGATCCCTCGCAAAACAGCAAGCGTTTCAATGGTACTGGTGGTTTGAACAAGGCCTTTTTAGGAGTAGGGTATAAAGTGACACCAAATTTTAGTGTAGGTGCCGATGTGCAGTATAATTTTGGAAAAATTGAATCTAATAACCTTGAATTCATTAGTGGAGTTCCTGTTGGAACCAGAGAATTGAATACGATTGATTTGTCTGGGGTGAATTTTAATGTAGGGATGATGTATCAGACTAAAATCTATAAAAAAATCTCTTTTTTTAGTAGTGCAAATTATACGCTGGAAAATACATTGGTGTCTAAAAACAACAGGAATATTTCGACAGTGGTTTTTAGTTCTAATTTTGATGTGGTGGTTGTAGATGCGCTGGATGATGTAAAGAGCCAAGTTAATTTGAAAATGCCGAGCACATTAGCATTAGCAGCAGGTTTTGGCCAGGCCAGAAAATGGCTCGTAGGCATTGGTGTGACGCTACAGGATGCAGGGTCGTTGGCAAATAATTTTAATTCAATGCCAAATGTTACCTACGAGAAGCATTCGAAATACAGCATTGGAGGATATTATATTCCTAATTACAACTCGTTTACAAGCTATACAAAAAGGATTACATACCGAGGTGGTTTGAGATTTGAAAAAACCGGAATGGTGATCAATTCAGAATCCATCGATGATATGGGATTAACTCTAGGCGTTGGATTGCCACTAACAGGTCAGTTCTCTAATGTGAATATTGGATTTGAATTAGGCAAAAAAGGAACTACAGCATCTAATTTAGTTCAAGAAAATTACGCCAATGTAAGTGTGAGTTTTTCTCTTAATGACCAATGGTTTATCAGAAGAAAATTCAACTAGAATAAAAAGAAGTACTTTCTCCAATTTTTTCGTCCAGGCCAACTTATGACAGTAGTCAAAAAATATTATATCAAATTAGGGATCACGGTTTTCGCCGGGGCGCTTTTTTTGGGGTGCGAAAGTAATTTTAAGGAAATACAAAAAATAAATTTCTCCGAGTTTGTTCCCAGTAGTGATGCTGATATGGTAAATCTCAAATATACAGATTCAGGAAGGATTACATCCATTTTGATCAGCTCTAAAATGTTAGATTATTCTAACGTGAGCTTTCCTTTTACGGAATTCCCAAAAGGGATTGATGTTACTTTATTTGACAAAAAAGGGAAGAAAACATTTATCAAATCAAATTATGCCATTTCTTACAAAGGAACTGCAGTAATTGATCTGCAGGGAAAAGTAAGGATCTCTACTGAAAATGGACAGCTGTTAGAAACAGAGCAACTTTATTTTGACCAAAGGAATGAGTGGTTTTTTACCGAAAGAAGGTTTAAATTAACAGACCCCAAAGGTGTTTCAAATGGACAAGGAATCGATTTTAGCAAGGATTTCAAAGTGATTAATTCTCAAAAAATAACCGGCGAACTCGAAACCGCTGAATAACACAACACCCTATGAACTACTTAAAATACACACAATACGTTTATCTTGTTTTTGGAGCCTATTTTATTTACGATGGCCTCATAAAGTTAAATACCGAGGGAGGAAATCCGTGGTTGAGTTTCATGATTGCCGGATTAGCCGTTTTTATGTTTTTCTTTAGAAGAAAATTTGCTAAAAAATTTGAAGACCGAAACAAAAAATCCTAATTCATGGAAATTAGTGTTATTTTTTTGTGTCTAATACTAAGTGCTTTTTTTTCAGGAATGGAGATAGCGTTTGTCTCTTCAAATAAAATATATCTTGAAATTGAAAAAAAACAAGGCGGTTTTGTTTCCAGAATACTGACAAAGCTTACTGAAAAGCCCTCCAAGTTTATCGTAGCCATGCTCATTGGGAATAATGTCACCATGGTGGTCTACGGTTTTTTTATGGGCGAATTATTGATGCGCTGGTTTGTTACTCTGGGGTTTCAGTTTTCGGATTTCTTGGGTTTATTAATTCAAACCATAATTTCTACTATCATTGTGCTGATTACCGCAGAGTTTTTGCCAAAAGTTTTTTTTCAAATTTATGCCAATTTTCTATTTAAGTTTTTTGCAATTCCCGCCTATTTCTTTTTTAGTGTTTTCTATTTTATAGCTGCATTTTTTATTTGGGTTTCTGATTTTGTTTTGATAAAATTCTTCAAAACCGAAGGTGATAATGTGCAGCTTTATTTTAGTAAAATTGAGCTGGGGAATTACATTACGGAACAAATGAGCAGTGTTGAAGATGATGACGCCATGGATTCTGAAATTCTGATGTTTCAAAACGCATTAGAATTTTCAGGAGTCAAAGCCAGAGATGTAATGAATCCTCGTACTGAAATTATGGCCATTGACTTGTCGGATACCATTATAGATCTCCGAGAATTGTTTATAGAAACAGGCTATTCTAAAATAGTGGTGTTTCAAAATTCACTCGATGACATTGTAGGCTACGTGCATTCCTTTGATATGTTCAAAAAACCAGATAGTATCAAGGATATTGTGATTCCGGTAGAATTTGTTCCGGAAACAATCTTTATCAAAGATGCGATGAGTTTGCTGATCAAAAAACGTAAAAGTGTAGCTATTGTATTAGATGAATACGGCGGCACCTCCGGAATTATTACCGTAGAGGATATTGTGGAAGAGCTTTTTGGTGAAATTGAAGATGAACACGATTCAGATGAAGAATTGATTGAAAAAGAACTCAGTGATGGCGAATACGTTTTCTCAGCCCGGTTAGACGTCGAGTACCTTAATGACACCTATAAACTGGCTATTCCGGAAAGTGATTCGTATGGAACACTTGGTGGGTTTATTGTGAATTTCACTACTGAAATTCCTCAAAATGGAGCGGTTATCACCATTGGAGCGTATCGTTTTGTAATTGAAGAAGCAACAAATAAGAAAATAGAATTAGTAAATATGACCATGCTAGAGTAGTTTTTTTTGTAAAATTGAAATTTCTTATAAAATAAAACGCTACTACTATAATTATTAATTAGATAATTGTATTTTCGCAACCTGAATATAAAATTTAACAACAATAAAATGGCATTATTACAAAAAATTAGACAACGCTCGCTTCTTCTGATCTTAGTTATTGGGTTTTGTTTAGTAGCATTTATCATAGGTGATATATTTAGCAGTGGAGGTTTCAGCAGTACATCAAAAGATGTAGGAAGCATTGACGGGAAAGATATTTCATTTGAAGATTTTAGAGTTAAAGTAAGTAATGTTGAAAAAAGTGGTCAAGGAATTACTTCAACTGAAGCGGCTAACAGAGTATGGGAACAAGAAGTTTCGGTTGCTTTGCTAACGGCTGAATTTGAAAAATTAGGATTACGAGTAGGTGAAAAACACCTATTAGAAGTGCTGAAAGGCGATCAAAATATTGGTGGGAATCCATTGTTTTTGAATGCAGCCGGTGTTTTTGATATTGCAAAATTTAAAGAATATTTCAAAGCAAACCCTGCCCAAGCTCAGTTTTTGAAAGACAGAGAAAAAGATGCAGATCTTAATGCTAAATATCAAATATATACTACATTAATTAAAGCGGCCGTTTTTACAACGGAGAGCGAAGGCAAGTTGCAGTATGAGATGGAAGCAAATAAAGTAAACTTTGCTTATGTTGCCGGATTATATTCAACAATCAAAGACAGTCAAGTAAAAGTGACTGATGCTGAAATTGTTGATTATATGAAGAAAAATGAAAAAAAATTCAAAGCAGAAGAATCTCGTGAAGTAGAATATGTCTTGATTGAAGACAAAGCCTCACCAGCTGATGAAGCCGAAGTAAAATCAAAAATAAATGCATTGTTAGCCGGAACAGTAGTATACAATCAAGCTACCGGAAAAAATGATACCTTACCAGGATTCAGAGCAGCAACTAATACAATTGAGTTTGTGAATTCAAATTCAGATGTTCCTTATGATTCGTCTTATGTGGCCAAAAAAGATTTGCCTGCAATTGATGCGGATAAATTATTTAATCTTGCTCCTGGAGCCGTTTATGGGCCTTACATATACGGGAAATATTTCTGTATTTCAAAATCAATGGGAATGAAATCAGGTGTGAATGCAAAAGCAAGTCATATTTTGATCAGTTATGAAGGGACTCAAGTTCCAAATCAAAAGGAAAAAAGAACAAAAGAAGAAGCAAAAGCAAAAGCAGAAAGTATTTTAGCACAAGTTACTGCCAGTCCGGATAGTTTCTTGATGTTAGCTTTCACAGCTTCTGATGATTCATCTTCGCAACAAGGGGGAGATTTGGGTTATTTTGGTCCAAACCAAATGGTAAAACCATTTAATGATTTTGTCTTCAATAGCAGTATTGGGAAAATAGGGTTAGTAGAAACGCCTTTTGGATTTCATATTATCAAAGTTACTGATAAGCAAGACGGAATTCGTTTGGCTACTGTAGCTCAGAAAATAGAAGCATCTGAGGCCACTTCAGATAAAATGTTTACGCAGGCAACTAAATTAGAAATGGATGCTGTGGACAAAGATTTTAACAAAGTTGCAAAAGATATGGGGCTTGTAGTAGCTCCGGCTGTTTCTGTAAAAGGGATGGACGAAAACTTTGGAACTTTAGGAAATCAAAGATCAATCGTTCGTTGGGCTTTTGAAAAAGGAGTAAAAGTAGGTGCTGTAAAAAGATTTGAAGTGGCTAATGTAGGTCACGTAATTGCAAAATTAAAGAGTATTGACAATTCTGGTTTAGTAGCTGTTTCTGTGGCGAGACCTTATGTGGAACAAATACTAAAAAACAAGAAAAAAGCAGCATTGATAAAGGCAAAAATGACAGGTTCTTCGCTGGAAGCAATCGCGAAAGCAGTAGGAGCTACCGTACAACAAGCTACTGACTTGACAATGCTAAACACGATGTTGCCAGGTGTTGGTCAAGAGCCAAGTGTAGTAGGAAATGCATTTGCTTTGGCAGCAAATAAAATGTCAGCTCCAATTGAAGGAAACACAGGTGTTTATGTAGTGAAAAACAATAGCACTGTAAAAGCGCCAGCATTGAAAAGCCATGCTTCTTATGTTTCTAAATTAAAAGAACAAAGCGCTTCAGATGCTAATAGAGTAGTTCCTGCCTTGAAAGGAAATGCTAAAATTGAAGACAACAGACAAGAATTCAATTACTAGTCAAAGCGTAAGTAATCACAATAAAAATCCCGATACATGCTGAATGTATCGGGATTTTGCTTTTCGACAGCTTTTTTTACCGCTATGACTATTTATACAAATAATTATGGTAAAATCATTTCATCATAAGAAATTATAGTTTCATATCCTTTTGAAATAAAATAGTCAGTTGGATTTTCAATTGCAATTGCCATTACAAAATCGCCTCCCCAAGCTCCCAGGCTTTTTATCACGCCATTGAAATCTGGAAACAAAGACTCTTTTATCGTTTGTGTTTCCAGAACAATACTCATTTGTACTTCGTGTTTTTGTAGTGCTGCAGCAAAAGATTGAATTGTAGTCGCATTCAAAACTTCAGAGGTTATCACGTCATTTAAAGCAATCGTTCTCGGGAGATTATTCTTTTTATTCATATCGTAGGCTGCTATTGCGCTTTTGCTGCTTTGCTTTTTATTCAGATAGACAAAGTAAAGATCGTTAGTAAAATCCGGATTAAAAGATACTTTTTCAACAATAGGAGTACCTTTTTCCAGATGATATACAATAGGGGTGTCGTTTTGCGCACAGGCAATATCATAACCACTACCTCCAAAACTGTTTTTAAGCAATGTAAAAGCATCGATGTCTAACCACTGAGCAATGTTGTTTATCAAAGTCGATGACGTGCCCAAACCCCAGCTTTTGGGAAAGCTAAGTTCAGTCGTGATTGTGTATCCCTCTGAATTTAAAATGAAATTCGGGTTTAGTTTAAATGCTTCGTGTAAAATGGTAGTAAGTGTAGCCTTGACCGATTCATTTTTAGTTTGAACTTCCTTTGAAATATCAGAAAATAAAAGGGTGTCTTCAAACCAAATACTTCCATCTGCATCATAACTTTTCCAGATGATTTCCTTATTATTTCCCTTTTCTATAATGAGGTTTTGCCCCATTTTTGTGGGTAATGCAAAGGCCTTGGCGCCATCAAGGACAAGATATTCTCCTGTGATTAAAAGTTTTCCGTTACTGTAAAATGTTTTCTTCATTGTCTTTGCGAGGAACGAAGCAACCTTATTCTTTGTTGCTTCAAGATAAAATTATTTTCTTAAACTTTCAATATAGGTGACCACAGCACTATGCGAAACGGCATTTTTTCTAAAATGTTTCTGGATTAAAATACGTTCTTCATCAGTAGCTTCAAATTGGTTGATGATGTTATTTAAATGCATTTTCATGTGTCCTTCCTGAATTCCTGTGGTAGTCAAAGAACGCAATGCCGCAAAGTTTTGAGCTAAACCGGCTACGGCTACAAACTGCATTAATTCCTTGGCAGAAGGTTTTTCTAACATTTCTAAGGATAATTTTACCAATGGATGTAAGGAAGTCAAACCACCAACCGTTCCTACTGCTAAAGGGATTTCTAGCCAAAAAGTAAAAATACCATTTTCTATTTTGGCGTGGGAAAGACTGGAGTATTTTCCGTTTCGCGAAGCATAGGCATGAATTCCGGCTTCGACAGCGCGGAAATCATTCCCAGTTGCCAAAACTACTGCATCTACTCCGTTCATGATTCCTTTGTTATGCGTAACGGCTCTGTAAGGCTCGACTTCGGCGATTTGTACGGCTTGCACAAATTTCTCTGCAAATTCTTGAGGATTTAAAATGTGTTTTTCTTCCAAGTCAGCAATCGGACAAGAAACTTCGGCTCTTACGATACAATTAGGAACGTAATTCGAAAGGATACTCATTACTACTTCAATCTCTTTTTCTGATTCGGTGAATAGACTATAGTTTTGGACCTCTTCTTTTAAGGTTTTAGCAAACTGTTCCAGACACGAATTGATAAAATTAGCGCCCATGCTGTCTTTGGTTTCAAAAGTGGCATGCAGCTGGAAATAATGGGGCAATAAATCGGTTTTGTCTTTTAAAATAATATCTAAAATTCCGCCACCACGTTTTTGCATATTTGTGGTAATCGACTCGGTTTCTGAAAAGAATTTATTTTTGTGTTGGACAAAAAACAAATTCAATTTTGAAACATCACCTTTATAAATAAAATGAACCTGACCAATTTTTTCGGTATTGATTACGGTTGCTTTAAATCCGCCACGCGTAGACCAAAATTTAGCAGCTTTTGCGGCAGCGGCAACCACAGAGCTTTCTTCAATAGCCATGGGAATCGTGCTGTATTTTCCATTAATCAGGAAATTAGGAGCAACTCCAAGCGGTATGTAGAAATTTGTTATCGTATTTTCGATGAATTCATCGTGTAATTTCTGTATTTTTTCATCAGAATTCCAGTAGTTTTTCAGCAAGGCGATGGCTTCTGTGGGTGTTGAAAAATATTGATCGGCAATCCATTTAATTTTTTCTTCTTTGGATAGTTTAGAAAATCCGCTAATGGCCTTATTCATTTTCAATTGATTATAGTATAATTAAATGCAAATATACGGTTTTAGCCGTTTTAGTAGCAATCCTATTATCCTCAATAAAAGGGGGTTTAAAATATTGTTTTTAAGATTTAACACATATAATGTGAAATTATTGTAAATTTTTCACTAAAATTACCGGTTTTTATATTTAAATAAATATCATGTATTCAAGAAAAATTATTGCATTATTTTTATTCGTTTGTTTTGCAGTTGCAGGGCAGCAAAAAATCACCATTGATGCCATTTATCACGGCACTTTTCGGGCGCAAGGCATGGATGAATTGCAGTCGTTGAAAAACACAAATCAATATACGGTTTTGAATACCGACAGACAGTCCAGAAGCATGCAGATTGATTTGTATGATTTTGCAACTTTAAAAAAAGTGTCCACATTAATAGATACAAAATCGTACGCCGAATTATCAGGAGGGATTGACAGTTATACGTTTGACGCTTCAGAAAAAATGATTCTATTGGCTTGCAATACCAATCAAATCTTCCGCCACTCCTTTACAGCGGATTACTATTTATATGACATCGCCAATAAGAAATTAAGAAAACTATTCGATTCTCCCGTTCAGGAGCCTACTTTTTCACCTGATGGGAAAAAGATTGCATACGCCAAAGAAAATAATCTGTATGTACATGATTTAGTTGCTGATAAATCAACTCCAATAACTACAGACGGACAAAAAAACAGTATTATTAATGGTATTACGGATTGGGTTTACGAAGAAGAATTTGCTTTTGTAAAGGCTTTTGACTGGAGTGCTGACAGCAAAAAAGTAGCCTACATACGTTTTGACGAAAGTCAGGTTCCGGAATTTTCAATGTCAATGTTTGGAAAAGACTTGTACCCAACGATGCAAACGTTCAAATATCCAAAAGCCGGGGAGAAGAATGCTCTAGTTTCTTTACATATTTATGATGTAAATTTGAATGCAGTAAAAAACATAAATCTTGGGAATTATAACGATTTTTATATTGCCAGAATGAAATGGACAAATGATGAGAATACACTATCAGCACAGGTATTGAATCGCCACCAAAACAATTTGGATTTGTTGTTTATCGATGGAAATTCAGGAGCTGTAAAAGTAGTTTTGAACGAAAAAGACAAAGCCTACGTTGATGTGACAGATAACTTGACTTTCTTGAAAGACAACAGTTTTATTTGGACCAGCGAAAAAGACGGTTTCAATCATATTTATTTATATGATAAAAATGGAAAATCGAAAAACCAACTGACCAAAGGAAAATGGGAAGTGACGAATTATTACGGTTTAGACGAAAAAACAAATACAGTTTTCTATCAGTCGGTAGAAAACGGATCTATTAACAGAGATGTTTATAGAATAGGTCTTGACGGAAAAAACAAAGTCCGTTTGTCACAAAATACAGGAACTAATGCGGCAACATTCAGTCCGAATTTCCAATACTACATTAACACGTTTTCTAGTGCGTCTCTACCTCCGACGTATACATTGAACGAGGCCAAGGCTGGAAAACAAGTACAAGTTATTGAAAACAATGAATCATTGGCTACGAAACTAAAAAGCTATAATTTACCGGCTAAAGAGTTTTTTGTTTTAAAAACAGCAAAAGGGAATGAGCTCAATGCTTGGATGATTAAACCAAAAGATTTTGACCCAACTAAAAAATATCCTGTTTTCATGTACCAATATTCGGGTCCGGGTTCCCAGCAAGTAAACAATGAGTGGAACAGCACTGATGATTATTGGTTTATGATGCTGTCACAACAAGGATATATTGTAGCTTGTGTTGACGGGCGCGGAACTGGCTTTAAAGGAGCTGATTTCAAGAAAGTAACACAATTACAACTAGGGAAATACGAAGTAGAAGATCAAATTGATGCTGCTAAAGTAATAGGAAATTACGCATTTGTTGATAAGGCTAGAATTGGTATATTTGGCTGGTCGTATGGTGGTTTTATGGCGTCTAATTGCATCATGAAAGGAAATGATACGTTCAAAATGGCAATTGCTGTAGCTCCTGTGACGAACTGGCGTTTTTATGACAGTGTGTACACGGAACGCTACATGCAGACCCCACAAGAAAATGCTAGCGGATACGATGATAATTCCCCAATAAATCATGTAGATAAATTGAAAGGGAAATTCCTTTTGATACACGGTTCAGGAGATGATAATGTGCACGTTCAAAACTCCATGCAGATGATGGAAGCTTTGATTCAGGCTAATAAACAATTTGATTCCCAAATTTACCCGGACAATAATCACGGAATTTATGGTGGGAAAACCAGAATTCAATTGTACACAAAAATGACTAATTTCATCAAAGAAAATTTATAACAGCGCTTTATGACGAACGACGCATTGATTAAAAAAGATTTTTTTGGACATCCAAAAGCGCTTTTTATATTGTTTTTTACCGAAATGTGGGAACGGTTTTCGTTCTACGGTATGAAAGCATTGTTGATTTTTTACTTGACAAAGTACCATTTGTTTTCGGATACTTCAGGAAATCTATTAATTGGTAGTTACGCTGCTTTAGTGTATGCCGTTCCAGTGTTAGGCGGTTTTATTGCTGATAAATATCTGGGATTTAGAAAAGCCATTGTTTTTGGTGGGATTATGTTGGTGTTGGGTCATATAGGAATGGCTTATGAAGGAAATGCTGCCACACAATCCATTACCGGCGCAATTACACGGGACGAAACCGCCTTGCAAATATTTTACTTTTCATTATCGTTAATCATTGTCGGGGTTGGTTTTCTGAAAGCCAATATCTCTTCATTAGTTGGAGAATTATATGAAAAAGGCGATAAACGAAGAGATTCTGGATTCACGTTGTTTTATATGGGAATCAACTTAGGGTCTTTTATGGCTACGCTAATATGTGTTTGGTTGGGCGAAACGTACGGTTGGAGTTATGGTTTTGGTGCAGCTGGTGTCGGAATGTTTTTTGGACTATTGACTTTTATATCCGGCAGAAAATTATTGATGGGAAAAGGAGAATCAAACAACCCTTCTTTCCTAGAAAACAAATCTTTTGGATTTAAAAATGAGTGGTTGATTTATATTGGAAGTGTTTTGTCAACGGTATTGTTTTGGCAAATGGTCCAAAATCACGATGCAGTTTCATGGGCTTTAAAAATTGCGGGTGGAATTTCTTTTATTTATATTGTTTATTACGCAGCTACACAACTCGATGGTAAAGCACGTGATCAGTTGATTGCGTTAACTATTCTGATCGTATTTACTATTGTCTTCTGGGCATTGTTTGAACAAGCGTATACTTCCATGAATTTATTTGCTGACCGGATTTTAGACCGAACTATATTTGGTTATGAAGTTTCTGCCGGGCAGTTCTTAAGTTTTAATGCCTTGTTTATAATATTGCTAGCGCCTGTCTTTGCTTGGATATGGCCGAAATTAGGGAAATACAATCCAAATACAGCTGTAAAATTTGCATTAGCATTAGCATTAGTAGGTTTAGGTTTTGGAGCATTAGTGATGGGAATAAACCTTTCTGGTGCTGGAAAAGTAGCAGCGATTTGGCTAATATTGGCTTATTTTTTACATACTTGTGGAGAATTGAGTTTGTCACCAGTTGGACTTTCTGCGGTAACCAAATTATCTCCGGTAAAAATCGTTGGGTTTATGATGGGCGTTTGGTTTTTGGCAACAGCCAGTTCTGAATTTATTGCGTCTATTTTAGCAAATATTGCTTCGGTAGACACCTCAAATGGTACAGCACCTGATTTAAATTTAGCAAAGCAGAGTTATTTAGTGCTTTTTGAATATTTATTTTATACAGGGCTTGGTTTTGGGGTTGTTTTACTGCTGCTTTCACCAGTAATCAAAAAATTAATGCACGGAGTTGATAAGGAATTAAACAATTAATAGGATGAGTGAAAATACAACAGATCAATTTTTTAAGAATACCGTATTAGGACATCCTGCGGGATTGTTCGTTTTGTTTTTCACAGAAATGTGGGAACGATTTTCATTCTACGGAATGCGTTCTTTGTTGATATTATTTTTAACCGCTTCCTTTACAGATGGTGGTTGGGAATGGACTCGCGAAAATGCTTCTGCCTTATTTGGATCCTATGTAGGATTGGTTTATTTGTCCACAATGTTAGGGGGGTATTTTGCGGATAAAGTAATTGGTTTTAGATGGGCTGTTGTTGTTGGGGCAAGCTTAATGACTTTGGGGCATGCTTCTATGGCTGTTGAAACAGAATTCTCTATTTATTTAGGATTAGTATTGTTGGTTTTTGGGAATGGTTTTTTTAAACCCAACATGACCTCTATCGTATCTGAAATGTACAAAGACCGTCCTGAAAAGAAAGATGGCGCGTATACTTTGTTTTATATGGGAGTTAATGCCGGAGCGTTCTTTGGGATTTTACTTTGCGGTTATTTAGGGGAAAAAGTGGGTTGGACTTACGGTTTTGGTTTAGCCGGAATTTTTATGTTCTTTGGAATGTTGCAGTTTTGGCTGTCTCAGGATATCTTTGGAGATATTGGTTTAAAACCAAATAAAGAAAGCAAAGCGAAAGCAGAAGCATTAGATACTGACAAAAGAAATCCTTTTTCGCCAATACAATTGGCAGCAATAGCCTTCTCTTCTATATTAGCATTATTATGGCTTATAAATGATCCTGCTTCAAAAATATCCGGGGGCAAAATAAATATTTTTTCTTTCTTAGGTCCTAATGGAAATGCGATTGCAATTGCTTCAGCTCTACTTGTATTTATTGTATTGTTAATTTATAGATTTACTCAATATTCTAAAATTACTAAAGAAAAATTAATAGCGGTTACCTTTTTTGCCTTTCTTACCATTTTCTTTTGGGCAATTTTTGAGCAGTCACCAAACAGTTTGACCATTTTTGCTAGTGATTATACGGATCGTGTTTTAACAGGCAATTGGAGTGTGGTGTTTTTAGTGATTAATTCGTTAATTACTATTTTACCGTTGGTTATTATTACCGGGGTTTTAATTTTATTATTTAAGCAAACATTTAAACTTTATGCTGTTGCAAATATGATCCTTAGTGTCAGTTTTATAATTATTTGGGGAATAGCACTATGGATGTTGACTAAAGATTATTACACTGCGGGTTATCTTACTTTATCAGATTCAACATTGCAAGCATTGAAAATTGATAAAGTAACTACTGCATTGACAGAAGTTCCTGCCACTTGGTTTTCTACTTTAAACTCGTTATTCATAATCTCTTTGGCTCCATTGTTTTCAAAATGGTGGGAAAGTAAATACAATCCTTCTGCAAATTTAAAATACGGAATCGGAATGGCATTGCTAGCGCTTGGTATGGCTTGTGTCGCTTTTGGGGCAAGCGGAATCGAAGCGGGTGCAAAAACAGCTTCAGTAAGTATGATATGGTTGATTTTAGTCTATCTTTTCCATACAATGGCAGAGCTGTGTATCTCACCGGTAGGATTGTCGTATGTAAGTAAATTAGTTCCTGCCCGTATGATTGCCTTTATGTTTGGAGTTTGGTACTTAGCAGTAGCAATTGGTATGAAAGGTGCAGGGATGTTTGGTGAAAACATTGATAAAATCGCCAATGAACACGGATTGAGTTACTTCTTTTGGATGTTGACTATTATCTCTATTGTAGTTGCTTTGTTCTCTGTTTTGATGACTCCAATAATTAAGAAATTAATGCATGGTGTTCGATAAATTTTAGGCATCGTTTTTGATTTGTTCACCGTAAATAATATAGATATGAAGAAAGGTATAATAACGTTGTTATTGTTAGTTGGTTCGTTTGCTGCTGAAGCACAAGAATTAGTGTGGGAGACTAATGTCAGTAAGGCTCTTGAAGTTTCAGCCTTAACTAAAAAACCATTATTAATGTTTTTTACCGGAAGCGATTGGTGTGGTTGGTGCATCCGGTTACAAAAAGAGGTCTTGAAGACTCCTGAATTTGCAGCTTGGGCAAAAGAAAATGTCGTTTTGGTCGAATTAGATTATCCAAGACGAGTACCACAGACTGAAGAGGTAAAAAAGCAGAATAATGAATTACAACAAATTTTTGGCATACAAGGGTTTCCAACTATTATACTCGCAAATGGTACTACAAAAGAAGGGAAAGTCAATTTTGAAGGTATTGGCAGTACGGGGTATGTAGCCGGCGGACCAGCAGCCTGGTTAGCAGTTGCAAATGGTTTTTTGAAAAAATAATATATTAATTCAATTTATAAAATCCCTTTTCGCCTGTTGCGTGAAAAGGGATTTTCTGTTTCTCGCAACTGGCTTTCCATTGTTTTTGTATGGATTTAAAGTTGGACGCATCAGCCACAACTAATTTTGGCTTCATTATTTGGAGTAGGCGGTCCATATTTATTTTAGAGGATTGTGTCAATACAATAACATCCGGATTGATGTTTTTGGGATACACTCCGGAATGGTCTACAATAAATATTTTTTCGCCTTTAAAATACAGGAAATTTCGGAGTTCTTTTTTCTGTCGTAAAGTGCTCAGGTTTCCAATGCGATAGGATTTTATAAGACTGTTTTCTTGTGCCGTTTTTAAAAGACTGTCATTGGCGTAAACAATGATATTTGCTCCATTTCGTTCAGTGATCAAGGTATTCTTTCGGCTGTTGAAAACAATAAATTCCTGCTCGTTTTGCACGTTCCAATGGGTTGTAAAACAAGAAAATTGCACAACTATAATACAAGTTAAAGCGATTGCTAATTTGTGGAAAGTTGGTTTTTTAAACCAAATGACAAGGCTTATTAGAGCTAAATAACTGCTGAGTAACAGGTATAAATTAAGCGGAATATCTTGAATTATAAACTGTTCTATCGAAGCTATTGCGTTGATAATTTTGTTTAAATAGTAAATACTGGTTTCCAGCAGGTGGGAGAGAAAAACCGGAATAAGGTCAAATGCGGCCAAAATCATTACCAAAACGCCTACTATCATTATGAAACTCAGTACTGGAATAATGATTAGATTGGTCACAAAAAACAAACCCGGAAACTGATGAAAATAATAAATACTCAGGGGTAAAGTACCTATTTGCGCCGCCAAGGAAACGGTGAGAATGTTCCAGACGTATTTTGAAGCTTTGTTTTCTGGTTGCCACACAGAGGCCAAAAGAGGTTGCAACCAAATAATGAAAAACAAAGCAATGTAACTCAACTGAAAACCAACGTCAAATAGAAACGAAGGCTCAAAAAACAAAATCAATAACACAGAAACTAATAAAGTATGGTAAATATTGACGCTTCTGCGCAGATGATTCCCAATAGCCACAAAGGAAAACATAGTCACCGAGCGAACTACTGATGGTGCTAAACCTGCAATTATACCAAAAATAGACAAAGATGCCAGAATAAGGAGTAGTTTAAGGAACGAGCCCTTTTTTGTATTTGGAATAGGCTTTAGAATATAAGTTACAAAAAGCAAAATGAAGCCAATATGCAGTCCTGAAACGGATAAAATATGTACGGCTCCCGCATACTGGTAATCCCGTATGATATCAGGTGAAATATCTTGTTGTTGCCCCATGATCAGAGCAATGGCAACATTCAATTCCGTTTTATTGAAGTTGTTTTTTTCTAAATTCCGAATAATTCGCGTTCTCAATTTTGAAGAATAGTACCAGATATTTTTCGCTGTTTTATTTCCAATTTTTATTTCATCACCAGCAGCAAACAGTTGTGCATAGATTTGTTTGTTTTCAAGGTATTTGCCGTAGTCAAATTGATTCGGATTCATAGGTTGTTTATTCCTTGACAACGTGCCTTTGATTAGCAAAGGGGTTCCTGCTGCAAATACGGGGTTTAAATGAATTTTTTGAACGTTAAGGAGCAATCGGCCAGACTGTTCTTTTTCATTAATATGGTTGACAAGGACTATATAACGGTCGCTAAATAAGGAGCTTTTTAGCTTTTCTCTTACAACAACAGAAATAGAATGAGGCTGCTCAAAAGCATTTGTATTGTGGGTGTAGTTGTCTTTTTGAAAATAATCCGTGTGGGTTACTTGTGTAGTGGTTCCAATGATAAAAGACAAAAAATAAGTGGCAATACCAAAATAAGCGGTACGGGTGTTGCTTTTTTTGGATAAAAAAAACAACACCCCAAAGAGACTCATAGCGGTTAAAAGTATAACAATGACTGCTACTAATGGAGGATGAAGGTAAAAAGCGAAAAGAAGTCCTGAAACAAACCCAATTGTTATTCTTGCCAAAGGAAATTGTAGTACTTTCATGACTCTAAAGTACATATTTTTAGTACGTAACGAATTTATTTTTTTTGAAAATAGGTAGAAATAGAAACACAGAGATTAGTAATGAAGAACTCGAGCTATAAAACCCTGTTGAGTTGAGCAAATCTGGTTTTGTAATACACTTCTTTTGTGGAGGAAATTATAACGCCTCTTGAGGTCGACGCATGAATGAATTTTATCTCGTCTTCATTGACTTCAATGACTATTCCTACGTGGTTTATTTGTCGGTTTTTCTTGGTTTTAAAGAATATCAGATCCCCTTTTTTAGCTTTTTCTTGTTCATGATCTAAGATAATACCGTGTTTTGATTGTTGAATCGAGGTGCGAGGCAGACTTATTTCATTTGAATCAAAGATGTTGACCATCAAGCCGGAACAGTCAAAACCTGATTTTGTTGTCCCGCCATATCTGTATTTCACACCAATGTTTTCAGCAGCGGCATCGATTAATTGTTCGACCAGACGTTGTACTTTCCTTTTTTCGGATTGAATGGATTGCTCTTTTGGGTCTGCTTTTTTCGAGTTGGTTATCGGGGAAGTTGATTTACAAGCCGTAAAAAAGGTAAGAACCAATACAAGAAATAGGAAATGTTTCAAAAGAGTGTAATTTTTTTGTAAAGGGAGCTATTTATAAATAAGAGATAATCTACAGTAAATCAGACACGATGAGTCTTGCTGTTTTTTCACTAGCGCCAATGCCACCTAATTGCTGTTCTAATAACGCATATTTTTCTAAAAGAGTATTGCGGTGGTTGATTTCTAATATTTTTTTGAGTTCTTCTCGAATGCGTTTTGGATTGCATTGCTCTTGAATTAGTTCGGTCACCACCTCCTCATCCATAATTAAGTTGACTAATGAGATGTATTTCAGGGTAATAATTCGTTTAGCAATTTGGTAGGAAGCCCAGCTGCCTTTGTAGCAAACTACTTCCGGCACTTTGAAAAGCGCTGTTTCCAGTGTTGCCGTTCCTGAGGTTACTAATGCAGCTGTTGCATTACGCAGTAAATCATAGGTTTTATTAGAAATGAATTTAATGTTTTCTTGAGTGATGAATTCTTTATAGAAAGAAAATTCCTGACTTGGTGCCCCTGCAATCACGAACTGATAGTCTGGAAAATCATTTGCCACACTGAGCATGACTGATAGCATTTTAGTTATTTCCTGTTTTCGGCTACCGGGTAAAATTGCAATTATCGGTTTGTCGTTTAATTGGTTTTCTGTTCTAAAAAGGATTGAATCAACTTCGGGTTGGTTGTGGATGGCATCAATCAGTGGATGCCCGACAAATTCTACCGGAAAATGGTGTTTGTCTTCATAGAATTTTTTTTCGAAAGGCAAAATCACATACATTTTATCAATATCACGCTTGATAGCTGTAATTCTGCTTTCTTTCCAAGCCCAAATTTGTGGAGAAATGTAGTAGTGCGTTTTCATTCCTAACGCTTTTGCCCATTTTGCAATCCGTAAATTAAAACCAGGATAATCAATGAAAATAAGGATGTCCGGCTGAAATTCAAGAATGTCTTTTTTGCAGACTTTGATGTTGCTTAAAATAGTTTTCAAATTAAAAATTACCTCGATAAAGCCCATAAAAGCTAATTCTCGGTAATGTTTTACTAAGGTTCCGCCTGTTGTATTCATTAAATCGCCTCCCCAAAACCGAATGTCAGCTTTAGGATCTTTTTTATAAAGCGCTTTCATTAAATTGGAACCATGCAAATCGCCTGAAGCTTCCCCTGCTATAATGTAGTATTTCATGTTTGTTGGATTAGAAAGGTATAAATTCAGGTCTGTTATAAATGGTATGTCAATTTACAAAGGTAAACTAATAAGCCTTCTTAAATAAACAAAGTGAGTACTGTCATTAGTATGATGGCCAATACGACACCACGCGCCATCATTTCTTTATTCATTTTTAGCAGAATGCCAAAGGCTATCAACGTAAGGATGGATCCCAGTGTGATGATTTTTCCTAAATTTCCCTGCGCTTTTATGATCTGAATTCCAATGATAAACTGGAAGTCAGTAAAAAAGGTAATAAAGAGATAGCAACCAACTAGTGTAGTGAGAAATCCTACCAAAATCCCCCAGACTAAATCGTTCTTATTCATTCCATTTCCAGGTATTAAGTTGCTGTATGGCATGATGTGCTGTCAAGTCAAATTGAACTGGAACAACTGATATGTATCCATTTTCGAGCGCCCATTCGTCTGTGTCTTCGCCTTTGTCCTGATTGACAAATTCTCCTGCCAGCCAATAGTAATCCCTTCCTTGCGGTGTTTTTCTTTTATCAAATTTTTCTACCCAAAGTGCTTTGGCTTGGCGACAAATACGGATTCCTTTGATGTCCTTTTCGTTTAATTTTGGGAAATTAACATTTAAAACGACCCCTTCTGGAAGTCCATTTTCTAAAACTTCTAAAGAGATTTTGCGTATAAAAGTTTTGATCGTTTCAAAATTGGCGTTCCAGTCATAATCTAAAAGAGAGAAGCCTATAGCTGGAATTCCCTCTATTCCTGCCTCGACTGCCGCACTCATGGTTCCGGAGTAAATTACATTTATGGATGAATTTGAACCATGATTGACACCGGAAACACATAAATCTGGTTTTCTTTTTAGGATTTCATTTACAGCCAGTTTCACACAGTCCACTGGAGTTCCGGAGCAGCTGTACTCTAAAAACGGATCACTATCTTTAGAGATTTTATTCAAATACAACGTGCTGTTTATGGTGATGGCATGCCCCATGGCACTTTGTGGATTGTCAGGCGCAACCACGACGATTTCCCCTATTTCTGCCATAACGGCAATTAAGGCTCGAAGTCCCGGTGCCGAAATTCCGTCGTCATTCGTTATTAGAATTAAAGGTCTTGCTTTTTTCATTATATCTGTTTGTAAAAAGATTGATTGTTTTTGGTTTTCAGCGTAAATGTAATCCCCCTGAATGAAATCACTAAACAAAATATAAAAATAGGTTATGTTGGTTGATTTAACTTAAAATAATAAAAACAATTTATATCTTTAACAAAAATTTATGGGGCTACTGCTGCGGTTGGCATAGTTTTTACCATAATTTAGATTAAAAATTCATGAATACAATTCTTAGCTTTATGAAAAGAAATTATAAAATCATACTTGTTGTTGTATGCCTTTCGTTAACATTGTTTGCTTTTAAATATAATGCATCAAAAGAGAACGACCCAGAAAAAGATAAATTACTCCTAGAGTTGTTGACTTTTGTAATCCAGAAAGGACATTACAATCCTGCCGATATTAACGATACTTTTTCAAAAGGAATCTATAAAGATTACATTGAGGCTTTAGATCCATCTAAACGTTTTTTCCTGCAATCCGATATCGATGAATTTTCGAAATTTGAGTTGTTGTTAGACGATCAGTTGTTGAACAAAGACTTGTCTTTTTTTAATCTTACCTATGATCGTTTGATGAAAAGAATGGAAGAGAGTAAAAAGATTTATAAGGATGTCTTGAGTGAGCCTTTTGATTATTCTGTCGATGAAAACTTTAATATAGATTATGAAAAGGCTCCCTATGCTAAGAGTGCAAATGAATTAAAGGATAAATGGCGCAAGCAAATTAAATTATCAACTCTTTCTTCTCTAGTAGATCGTTTGGCTTTACAAGAAAACAAGACTAAAGGGGCAAAACTTGATGCTGTAATACTGAAAAAAGAGGAAAGATTAAAAGAAGAACCGACTAAGGAAGCAGCAAAAGACAGCACGGTAACTCCAGATAAACCAAAGACTTTTGAAGAACTAGAAAAAGAAACCAGAAGAAATTCTGGAAAATCATTAGATGAATATTTTGGTTTTGTAAACGACTTGGATCGAAATGATTGGTTCTCCGTCTACATAAATTCTATTACGGCTCGTTTTGATCCGCACACGAATTATTTTGCTCCGGAGGAAAAAGAACGTTTTGATGTAAGTATAAGTGGAAAATTAGAAGGTATTGGTGCTCGTCTACAAAAGAAAAATGATTTAACTGAGATTTCGGAACTTATTTCTGGTGGTCCCGCATGGAGGGGGAAACAACTGGAAGCGGGAGATTTAATAATGAAAGTAGGGCAAGGCTCTGGAGTTTCAGTTGATGTTGTTGGGATGCGGCTTGATGATGTGGTAAAGAAAATTAAAGGACCAAAAGGTTCGGAAGTTCGGCTTACAGTTAAAAAAGTAGACGGAACAATCAAGATTATTTCTATTATCAGAGATATTGTTGAAATTGAGGAAACGTACGCCAAGTCAAGTATCGTAAATAAAAACGGGATGAAATATGGAATAATTTATTTGCCTAAATTCTATATTGATTTTGAAAATAAAGACGGGAGAGATGCTGGTAAAGATGTTGCTATTGAAGTTGAGCGACTGAAACAATCCGGTGTTGATGGAATTGTTCTTGATGTTCGCGATGACGGCGGCGGATCATTATCCACGGTTGTAGATATTGCTGGCTTATTTATTGAGCAGGGTCCCATTGTTCAAATTAAATCAGCAGGGAGAAAAAAAGAAGTGTTGTACGATCGAGATAAAAAAATAGAATGGGATGGCCCTTTAGTAATTATGGTGAATAGTTTTTCTGCCTCAGCTTCTGAGATCTTAGCAGCTGCAATTCAAGATTACAAAAGAGGAATTATAATTGGGAGCAAACAAACGTACGGTAAAGGAACCGTTCAAAATGTGATTGACCTGAACCAGTTTGTGCGCAGTAGTTCCGTTGGGGATTTAGGTGCTATTAAGACCACCACACAAAAATTTTATAGAATCAACGGTGGTTCTACTCAACTGGATGGAGTACGAAGTGATATCGTTATGCCGGATCGTTATGCCTACTTGAAAATGGGAGAGCGCGATATGGATAATGCAATGCCTTGGGACAAAATTGATCGGGCAGACTACAGTGTTTGGACTAATAATGACAACTTTAATCAGGCGATAACAAATAGCAAAAGCCGAATTAGTAAAAATGCACAGTTTCAATTAATTGAAGAGAATGCGAAGTGGATTGATAGTCGAAGTGAGGAGAATGTGTATAGTTTGAATATTGATACATTTAAAATCGCACAATCTGAAATTGAAGAAAAAGCTAAAAAATACAAACCAATTGTAGATTACAAAAATCTACTTACGTTTACTTCACTGCCTTATGAAGCAGATGAAATTAATAAAGACGCTTCTTTAAAAGAAAAAAGAGAAAGATGGCATGAAGCTTTATCAAAAGATATTTATGTTGAGGAAGCACTGAATGTATTAGAAGATTTGCAATCAAAAGCAATTTCTAAAAAAAGTATTCCCGTTAAAATTAAAAAAGATAAATTAGCGAAATCTTAGGTAGTTTTTCAGCAAGTTTCAGTCAATAATAATAGAAAAACCCTGTACATTCTTCAGAACGTGCAGGGTTTTTCTATTTGGGTAATTGTTTTTTTGAGTTTTGTAACTCATTGAAGGAGAATAGATAAGTAAATCAATGCTGTTTATCTATCAATTTAGTGTGTAAAATGTTACTTAAAAAGACTGGATTTATTGCAAATTACCATCTGAATTTCGGTATCATCGTATAACTTTAGGATTCAATTCAATGTAACAATAAGATAAATATATTTATTGTTTAAGTCTTTGATTCAAAAACAAAGAGTAATAATCCATAGTGAGGTTCATGGATTACTTTTGTCTTAAATTTACCAAATTACCATTCATTTACTTTATTGGCATCCATTTTTATAAATATAAAAAGCAATATTGTAAATCCCCAAAGACCGGAACCTCCGTAGGAAAAGAAAGGTAAGGGTACGCCAATGGTGGGGAAAATACCGGCTACCATGGCTATGTTTACAAAGAAATGAGTAAAAAGAATGCCTGCAACGCAATGGCCATATACTCTGCTAAACTTTGTTTTTTGTCTTTCCGCAAGGTATATTATTCGAAGAAGCAAACAGGCAAAAAGGGCAATTACTGCAAGAGAACCCAAAAATCCCCATTCTTCGCCTACTGTTGTGAAGATGTAATCCGTGTGTTGTTCCGGTACAAAACCACCTTTGGTTTGCGTTCCTTCTAGGAATCCCTTTCCAAACCAGCCTCCAGATCCTATGGCTATTTCGGATTGATTGGTGTTATATCCAATTCCTTTGAGATCAACAGCTTTTCCTAAAAGGATGTTAAAACGATCTCGGTGATGTTGTTTGAATAGGTTGTCAAATACATAGTCTACAGATAGCACAAATCCAGAAATCAGAGTAAAGATGATGCTGCTCAAAATAATATTTCGATCTCCCAGTCTTGATTTGAAATGAACTAATATTATAATTGCTAATCCAATAAGTATTACATATTCTGGTTCTAATAATAAGGTAAACACAAATAAAAGAATTGTAATAAATCCAGTCCAAACATACCAAGCCGGAAGTCCTTCACGATACAAAACAATGATGAATATGCTGTATATCAATGCGCTTCCAGGGTCTGGCTGAGGCAAAATGAGTAGCACAGGTAGGAAGATTATGGCAAGAGCCTGTATTTGTCTATTGACTTCTTTTAAATTAATTTGTGTGTCACTCAAATATTTGGCTAATGCTAATGAAGTGGCTGCTTTTGCAAATTCAGAAGGCTGGATCGTGAAGCTTCCAATAGCATACCAGCAACGTTGACCAGCAATTGTTTTGCCAAATAAAAACAGCCCGGCTAATGTGAGTAGTGATACTCCAAATATGATACTCGCATATTTCTCATAAAATTTCCCGTCAACCGAGAGTATTATGAATATTAATGGAATGGTCAATACGATGAAGATCAGTTGTTTTTCATAGGTGTCTTGCATCGATGACATCGAGGAGGAATAGATATTTAACCAGCCCAAAATAACTAATACCGCATAGATGATTATGCTTATCCAATCAATATTATTTGTGATACTTTGGTTTTTCATTGCAATTAAATAACTTGTTTTTTTACTTTTGAGGTATCTGTTTTAATCCTTACGGCAGGAATTGTCCTTTTATTTAAAAGCGAGTCACTAATGCGTAATTGTAATTTGATTGCGTCAGAAAGTCCACCTAATTTGGCATATTGACTTTGTAAGCTGGTTGCAAGTATTCTTTTTTCCAGATCTATCCGTGTGATTTTTTGTCGTAGGTATTTTTCAATCATCAAACTGGCAATTGGTCCGGCTATTGTTGATCCAAAGCCCCCATTTTCAACCATGATAGCAATGGCAATTTTAGGATTATCTTTTGGTGCAAAAGCTACAAATATGGAATGATCTTTAAGTTGAATTCTTTTGCCTCCAATTTTAGCAAAATTTTCAGCTGTACCGGTTTTACCACAAATATCTATTCCTTCTACTTTAAGTGCGCTAGCAGTCCCCATGTTGTACACATCAAACAAACCGCTAATTATGGGTTTGAAGTGTTTTTTGTCGATGGTAGTGGTGTGTTTTGTCGTGAATTTTTTATCAATTTTGTGGCCTTCAATTTTTTTGATGATGTGAGGGGTGTAATAATAACCTTCATTTGCAACAGTTGCCATCATGTTAGCAAGTTGTATGGGTGTCATTAGAACTTCGCCCTGTCCTATTGAATTAGAAACGATCGTGGTACTTCTCCAGCCTCCATTTGGATAAATGCGTTTGTATGTTTTGGAATCCGGAATATTTCCTCTTTTACCTGTTGGTAAGTCATATCCCATAAATTGTCCCAGTCCAAAGCTTTTTATGTGGTTGCTCCAAACATCAACAGCTGTGGCCGGTTTTGTATATTTGTTTATTGTCTTCATATACGCTGTGGCAAAATAGGAATTGCAAGATTCATATATACCTCTGTGCAGCTGAAGAGAGCCTCCTCTGCAATGGCATCTCATAAATCGACCTCTTGCATAACTAAAACCATTATTGCAGGATACGCTTGTATTTTCATCGATTACACCTTCTTGTAGAGCAACTAAGCCAGTTAAAATTTTAAACGGTGATCCTGGCGGGTATTCTGCTAGTAAACCTCTGTCATAGAGTGGTTTGGCTATTGAATCATGGTATAATTGAGTGTAATTTTTAGAGCGTTGTCTTCCTACCAATATTCCTGGATCATAAGAAGGAGCGGTTACCAGTGCTAGTATTTCGCCAGTGTGAGGTTCTATAGCAACAATTCCGCCTCTTTTATTAATCATCAATTCCTCTCCGTATTTTTGAAGTTCGGCGTCAATAGTAAGATTTATATCTTCTCCTTGCACGGCTATAGTGTCGTATTTCCCTTCTTTATACGAGCCAATTTCTCTATTGTATTTGTCTTTTTGAATGTATTTAACCCCTTTTACCCCGCGTAAAAGATCTTCATAGCTTTCTTCAACTCCCTGTCTTCCAATTAAATCACCGCTATTGTAGTATGGATTTTTGGCTACTAGTTTTTCATTTACCTGAGTGATACCCCCAAAAACATTGGCTCCAAAATTTACTTCATAATCACGAAGGGAACGTTTTTGAAAATAGAAACCTTCATATTTTCTTATTTTTTCTTGAAAAGCGGCAAATTCACTTTTATTCAATTGTGATAAAAAAACAGAGGGTAACCGCGGACTATATATTCTAGCTTTTTCAATTCTTTTAATGAAATCTTCTTTTGTAATTTTCAACAATTGACAAAGTTCTAAAGTATCTGTGTTTTTTAATTCCCTAGGAATGACCATAATGTCATAAGATGCTTGGTTTGCGACCAGTAATACACCTTTACGGTCATAGATGTAGCCTCTTTCAGGATATTCATATTTTTTTTTAATTGCGTTATTTTCAGATTTTAACTTTAAGGTGTCATCCACGATTTGCAAATAAAAAATACGCAATACTAGTAAAGAAGTAGCAAGAATGATTAGGGAAGGCAATAGTACTTTTCTCATCTTTTATTAGGCTTGATAAGGTATATTATAATTATGCAAATAAAGAGTGTGAATATGGTACTCAATAAAGTTCGTAATACGACATCTAATATAAAGCTAAATTGAAAAGCTTCTAGCAAAAACATCGTAAAATGATGAATGGTAACTGATAGTAATAAAAAAGAAAATCTTTCTGGTGTTAATACATCATTCAGTTTTATAGTTTGGTATTCATAACTTAACCCAAAGGAAAACTTAAAAACAGAAGGTCTAAAGTAGGCTAATACTAAGCATGCGGTCGCATGTGTTCCTCCAGAATTACTGAACATATCCATTACAAGTCCAAGTAAAAAACTAGCAATTAGTAGTCCTGATTTATTTCCATTTACGGGATAAAGTATGATAAATAACACATAAGGAAATGGGCTTATATACCCAAAAAAATTCATGTTATTAAATATAATAATCTGAATTGCTAATAACAAAAGGAATCGGGAAATATTGACTAACAGTGCGCTATTCATCCTTATTTCCTTTTTCTAAATTAATAATTTCTTCACGATCTTTGCGCGTAATAATATAAACGTGACCTAGATTTGTCATATCGTTAAATAATTTAACATTTATGGTGTAATAATTAGTCTGATTGTCTATTTCTATTTTGTCTATAGTTCCTATATTAACGTTTTCCGGAAATATTACTGATTGTCCTCCTGTTACAATGGTGTCTCCTTTTCTAATAGCGGCTAATCTAGGAACATCTATTAATTGTACAAAGCCAGTACTTTTTCCGTTCCATATCAAAGATCCAAAATGATTGGATTTTTTGATTTTAGCATTAATTTGAAATTTCTTATTTAAAATGCTAATCACAGTGGCATAATTAGGTGAGGTATTTTCTATGATTCCTATAATTCCTAAGCTGTTTATAACGCCCATGTCCGGTCTCACACCTTCTAGTTCTCCTGAATTTAAGGTTAAATAATTTTCGTGAGCACTATAAGAATTGTGTATTACCTTTGACACTAATATATCGCCTGATTCAATTCCTTTTAGACTGTCTAGTTTTTTTATTGCAGTGGTATCTTTTTTGTTAAAAATAAGACTCTTTAATTTTGCGTTTTCAAGCGCGAGGGCTTCATTTTCAGTTTTTAAATTCAGATATTCATTAAGGTTATTTACTTTTTCATAGACACCTCCGCTTAGAAAATTTGCAGAACTAATTATTTTACTTCTGTGAAAGGAGTGGGATTGAATGGTAAGGGATAGTGAAACACCCAAAAGCAGCAAAAACAGTAACCGATTACTGTTTTTAAAAATAAAATTAAATATTTGCTGCATTTTCTAACGGTATAATATAAGTAGCTGTCTCTTTTATTTTAGAATCTAATAGTTGTTGCTGGATGCTAACTCAGTCCTGTAAATTGACGAGAGTAGCGCTAACAAATTACTTGATTAAAATACTTTTAAATTTAGCAATGTTTTTCAGTGCCATTCCTGTCCCTCTTACTACAGCTCTTAACGGATCTTCTGCAATGTAAACCGGTAAATCTGTTTTTTGTGAAATTCGCTTGTCAAGACCTCTTAACATAGAGCCTCCACCGGCAAGGTAGATTCCTGTGTTGTATATATCGGCAGCTAGTTCTGGGGGAGTTTGTGATAACGTTTCCATTACGGCATCTTCAATTCTTTGGATTGATTTATCTAATGCTTTTGCGATTTCTCGGTACGATACTTCTACCTGTTTTGGTTTACCAGTAAGTAAATCTCTACCCTGAACGGACATGTCTTCAGGAGGTGTTTCTAAATCTTCTATTGCGGCACCAATTTGAATTTTTATTTTTTCAGCTGTACTTTCTCCAACAAAAAGATTGTGTTGGGTACGCATATAATATACGATATCATTTGTGAATACATCGCCAGCTATTTTTACTGATTTGTCGCAAACAATACCACCTAAGGCGATTACGGCAATTTCAGTTGTTCCGCCACCAATATCCACGATCATATTTCCTTTGGGTTGCATAATGTCAATACCAATACCTATTGCTGCTGCCATAGGTTCATGTATTAGGTAAACTTCTTTACCGTTGACTCTTTCACATGATTCCTTTACGGCTCTCATCTCCACTTCGGTAATACCAGAGGGAATACAAACTACCATTCTTAACGCAGGAGTAAACATTCTTTTCTTTAATGCCGGGATGCTTTTGATAAACATACTGATCATTTTTTCTGAAGCATCAAAATCAGCAATTACACCATCTTTCAATGGGCGTATTGTCTTAATGTTTTCATGTGTTTTACCTTGCATCAAGTTGGCTTCTTTACCCACAGCAATAATTTTACCAGAAACTCTGTCTCTTGCAACAATTGATGGACTATCTATTACAACTTTATCATTATGTATGATTAAAGTATTGGCGGTACCAAGGTCTATCGCGATATCCTCAGTCATGAAATCAAAAAATCCCATAAATTTTTTAGGGGTTAAAATGTTATAAATTTGAAACGGACAAAGTTAAACAAATTAATGTTTAAAATGACGTGTTCCCGTAAATACCATTGCAACTTTATTTTCATTGCAATAGTCAATGCTCAACTTGTCTTTGATGGATCCGCCTGGCTGAATTACCGCCGTAATACCTGCTTTTTTAGCTATTTCAACACAGTCTGGGAAAGGGAAAAACGCATCACTTGCCATAGAGGCTCCACGTAGGTCAAATCCAAAATTTTTAGCTTTTTCTATCGCCTGTACTAAGGCATCAACTCTGGATGTTTGTCCTGTACCGGATGCAATAAGTGTTCCGTTTTTAGCAAAAACAATCGTGTTTGATTTTGTGTTTTTGCAAATTTTGGAAGCGAAAATTAGATCCTGAATTTCTTGTTCAGTAGGAGCTGTTATGGTAACGGTTTTTAGGTCTTCTTTATTGTCAGTTACCGTATTTCTTTCTTGAATTAAAAGTCCGTTCAAGCAGGTTCGTACCGTTTTTTGGGGTAAAGCAACCTCGTTCTGAACTAATAGGATCCGGTTTTTCTTTTCTTGTAAAATAGTCAGGGCCTCAGTATCATATTCCGGCGCAATGACCACCTCACAAAATAATTTGTTTATCTCTGTTGCAGTCACTGCATCAATTTTAGTATTGGAAATTAAAACACCTCCAAATGCAGATGTCGGGTCACAAGCTAATGCGGCTAAATAGGCCTCGGTAATAGTTGTTCGTGTCGCTAAACCACATGCGTTGTTATGTTTTAATATCGCAAATGTAGGGCCGTCATTGTTGAATTCAGCTATCAAATTTACAGCTGCATCTACATCCAACAAATTATTGTATGATAATTCTTTTCCGTGCACTTTGTTGAACATAGCCTCAAAATCTCCAAAGAAAAATCCTTTTTGATGTGGGTTTTCACCGTATCTCAGCACTTGACCGTTAGGAATACTTTCTTTGTAAATGGTTTCGTCAGTATTAAAATAATTGAAAATTGCAGTGTCATAATGAGAAGAAACATGAAATGCTTTTGTTGCCAATAATTTTCGGTCTTCCAGTGTTGTAGCGCCATTTTGATCGATAATTAAATCTAAAAGCAAGCCGTATTGATCTACCGAAGCCACAATTACGGTGTCTTTGAAGTTTTTTGCAGCAGCACGAATTAAAGAAATACCACCAATATCTATTTTTTCAATGATGTCTGTTTCACTTGCTCCGGAAGCAACCGTTTTTTCAAAAGGATATAAGTCAACAATGACTAAATCAATTTGTGGAATGTTGAATTCTAACATCTGTTGTGCATCACTCTCATTATCTTGGCGATTTAGTATTCCACCAAAGACTTTTGGGTGTAATGTTTTTACTCTTCCGCCCAAAATAGAAGGGTAGGAGGTTACATCTTCAACGGGTATTACGGGAATTCCTAAATTTTTTATAAAATCCTCAGTCCCTCCAGTAGAATAAAGTGTAACATTTTGACTGTTTAGTTGTCTTACTATAGGTTCCAATCCTTCTTTTGAAAAGACGGAGATTAATGCAGATTGAATTGTTTTAGTTGTGCTCATTATGTAGTTATAGTTATAAAATGCAAAAATAGTTTTTTAATGTCAAAATTAAGCCATTTGAAATTGAGATAATTGTAATTTTTACGGCTATTGCAACGGGAAACATAAAATAGCGCTTCCACAATGTAACGAAACAATTTTTCATTAGGTTTCTGATTAATATTTATAGAATTTTACTTAACACTAAATAGATTGTATGTTAGTTTACCTTCGATTATTAAAAGAGAGTTTTAGCTTTGCGATGAATGCATTGCGCAACAATAAGTTACGAACGCTGCTTTCTTTGTTAGGCGTTACTATTGGGATTTTTTCGATTATAGCGGTACTCGCTGCTGTAGATTCTTTGGACAGAAAAATCACTAAAGATTTGAGTAGTTTAGATAAAAATACGATTTATTTGATGAAATTTTCTTTCGGACCTTCGGAAATTCCACAATGGAAAAGAGAACAGTTTCCTAATGTGAAGTATGATGAATACACCTATATGAAAGGTGCAATGACTAACACGGATCAAATGGCCTATCAAATATTTATCAGAAGAGAATCTATTAAATTTGATTCAAAAACAGTTAGTGATGTCAATATAGTTCCTGTTTCTCAGGAATTTATAGATATTCAGGGCCTTGAGTTTGAAAGCGGACGATTTTACAATGAATCCGAAGCCAATTCCGGAGCTACAGTTGTTGTTTTGGGAAATGAAATTGCAAAATCACTTTTTGATGATGCAGAACCCATTGGAAAAAACGTGCGGTTGTATGGAAATCGTTTTACGGTCATTGGGGTTTTGAAGAAACAAGGAGCGGGTTTATTTGGGGATAGTAATGACACCTCAGCTTATATTCCAGTCAATTTTGTGCGACAACTATACGGGGATAATAATACTGCTTTGACAAATGTTATTATTTTTAAACCTGAAAATGGAGCTGACATGGCAGCTTATAAAGAAGAAATAGCACAAAAATTAAGAAGCTTTAGGGGAGTGAAAGCAGGTGAAATAGATAATTTTTTCATTAATGTTTTTTCTGGATTTACTGACCTTATTGATGGTATCCTTGGGCAAATGAATCTTGTAGGATGGGTTATCAGCGGCTTTTCTCTGCTTGTAGGTGGTTTTGGAATTGCTAATATTATGTTTGTTTCTGTAAAAGAGCGTACGAATTTGATTGGGATCCAAAAATCATTGGGAGCCAAAAACAAGTTTATATTGTTTCAGTTTTTATTTGAAGCGATAATATTATCAGTTATTGGTGGTTTGATAGGATTGCTCTTAGTTTGGATTATTACTCTTATTGTAACAAAAGCCTTAGACTTCGAGTTTGTCTTAAGTATGGGTAATATTGTCCTAGGAACAGGATTAGCGGCTATAATTGGTCTAATATCCGGAATTCTACCCGCAATTGCAGCTTCTAAATTAGATCCGGTGGAGGCTATTCGTACCGGGATATAAAAAACTCAGGTTTGTGTAATCCTCTTCTGTAAACACTTAATTTTAAATATAATGGCATAACAAAAAACAGCTTCCAATATTTTTTTGGAAGCTGTTTTGTTTGGTATAAAGAGAATGTAGCGCAAATATAAAGTCCCAACTTATCGGGATTTTATTTATCGAATATCATTGTTCTGAATCAAATCAATGTACAAGTTAATCTTGTCTTTCAATTCTTTTCTTGGTGTGATAAAGTCTAAGAAGCCATGTTCGAGTAAAAACTCAGCAGTCTGAAAACCCTCAGGTAAATCTTTACCAGTTGTGTCTCGTACTACCCTTGGTCCTGCAAATCCTATTAACGCGCCTGGTTCAGATATGTTGATGTCCCCTAGCATCGCGTAGGAAGCAGTTGTTCCTCCCGTTGTAGGATCTGTACATAATGAAATGTAAGGAAGTTTTGCTTCGGCAAGTTGTGCTAACTTAACAGATGTTTTGGCTAATTGCATTAATGAATAAGCAGCTTCCATCATTCTGGCTCCACCTGATTTTGAAATCATGACAAAAGGCAAGTTGTTTTTAATAGCGTG
The DNA here is from genome assembly GCF_003968735.1 of Flavobacterium sp. RSP49. Lineage (NCBI taxonomy): Bacteria > Pseudomonadati > Bacteroidota > Flavobacteriia > Flavobacteriales > Flavobacteriaceae > Flavobacterium > Flavobacterium sp. RSP49. The sequence continues at coordinate 40,542 of NZ_RYDN01000007.1, forward strand.
ATCAATTCCTCGTGCGATTTTTTCACCTACAACTGCACCCATAGAACCACCAATGAAGGCAAAATCCATACAGCAAATAACTAAATCTTTACCTTTTGATTTTCCAACTCCTGTGCGTACTGCATCCTTGAGTTTGGTTTTTTCCATTACATCTTTCAAACGATCTGCATATTTCTTGGTATCAACAAAGTGCAAAGGATCTTTAGAAGTCATATTCTTGTCTAATTCAACAAATTCATTGTTGTCAAATAAGATTTGAAAATATTCAGCACTTCCAATTCTGACATGAAAACCATCTTCTGGACTCACAAATAAGTTGCGAGCTAGTTCATCGGCATCAATGATTTTTCCGGTTGGAGATTTGTACCAAAGTCCTTTTGGAATATCCATTTTGTCTTCGGTAGCGGTAGTAATCCCTTTTTCTTTTCTTTTAAACCAAGCCATTTCTTTAGTATTCAGTGTTCAGTAATCAGGTATTCAGTGTTTTGTAATCAGTTTTAGTGTTCCATTATCAGCATTTGAGATCTGAACACTAAAAACGGACCACTATTTTTATAATGTATTCACATTGTTCAAGTCAGCAAATGCTTGCTCAAGTCTTGTGTTGAAAGTAACTTCACTTTCACGCAACCATTTTCTTGGGTCGTAATGTTTTTTGTTTGGAACATCAGCGCCTTCTGGGTTTCCAATTTGAGTTTTCAAATAGTCAATATTTTTAACCATGTAATCACGAATTCCTTCTGTAAATGCAAATTGCAAATCAGTATCGATATTCATTTTTATTACCCCGTAGCTGATCCCTTCTCTTATTTCTTCTAATGTAGAACCAGAACCACCGTGGAAAACGAAATCTACTGGATTAGATCCTGTATTGAATTTATTTTGAACAAAATCCTGAGAATTTTTCAATATTTTTGGAGTCAATTTTACATTTCCGGGTTTGTACACTCCATGTACGTTTCCAAAAGCAGCAGCAATTGTAAATCGTGGGCTTACTTTTGAAAGTTCTTCGTATGCGTAAGCAACTTCTTCTGGTTGTGTATATAATTTTGAACTATCAACATCAGAGTTGTCTACACCATCTTCTTCACCACCTGTGATTCCAAGTTCGATCTCTAATGTCATTCCCATTTTACTCATTCGTTCTAAATAGCCTTTGCAAATTTCGATGTTTTCTTCGATAGGCTCTTCAGATAAATCAATCATGTGAGACGAAAACAATGGTTTTCCGGTTTTAGCAAAATGTGCTTCGGAAGCATCTAATAGGCCGTCTATCCAAGGTAATAATTTTTTCGCACAATGGTCAGTATGTAAAATCACGACTGCGCCGTAAGCTTCCGCCATGGTGTGAATGTGTAAAGCTCCTGCAATTCCACCAGCGATAGCTGCTTTTTCACCAACATTCGAAAGTCCTTTACCTGCATTAAATTGTGCTCCTCCATTAGAAAACTGAATGATAACAGGAGCATTAAGTTTTGCTGCAGTTTCAAGGACACCATTGATTGTATTTGATCCAGTAACGTTTACTGCCGGAAGTGCAAATCCTTTTTCTTTTGCGTAATTGAAAATTTCTTGTACTTGATCTCCTGTAGCTACGCCCGGTTTAATAGTATGTGCCATTGTGTTTTTTTTAGTTATTTTTTAGTTTTTAGTTTTGCAAAAATAAGAATTATTTAGCATTAGAACGGGTAATTTATTCCAAAATTTAAAACAGAGTTTCCAAAATTATATTCTTGAAACCATCTTTTACGGGTTTCGTTGGCAGGATTATAGGTTTTAAATCCTAAATCAAAACGAATTACAAAAAAACTCAGGTCATATCGAAGGCCGAATCCCGTGCCTAATGCAATGTCTTTTAAGTCGCTGAAACTGGTAAATGTTGATTTCTCATCCACCACATTATCCAATACGTTCCAAATGTTTCCGGCATCAGCAAAAAGGGCCCCTTTTAAATTGCCTAATATTTTAAATCTAAATTCACCACTAATGGCAATTTTCATGTTGGCTTCATTAAAATCATCTACAGCTCCGCTACTCCCGGGGCCTAAGCTGTATGGTTGCCAGGCTCGGTTGTCATTTGAGCCCCCAGAAAAATAACTCCTAGAAAAAGGAATGTAATTTGAATTACCAAATGGGACTGCAATACCAAAAAAGGATCGAAAGGCAAAGATCTTTTCTTTAGATAAATCCCAATGTTTGATGTATTCAAATTCTGTTTTTAGGTATTCAGAGTATTCTAAATTAAATATCTCATAATTACCGGTGACATTTTCTTTTTGATTTGTCGTTTTTGCAAAAGCTGACAATAGTGTTCCCGCTGATTCTATTTTTGTTCTAAAGAGATAAAAATCATTGTCTAATAAGTCTTTCTTTGTTGTTTTTGAAAACGTAAAACTTGTAGCGAGTATAAAATCGTTTTCCGTAAGTCGGAGTCTTCTTTCCTCAATGCTTTTTACACTTTCTATATCAGCATTTTCTAATGGTTTTAAGAAACTCGCATTTCCTGATAAGACATCACGGGTAAATCCAGTTGTGCCTCTTTCAATGACTAAATCCCTATCGATATCATTGTTATAGTAGTTAGGGTTGGTGTTGTATTGCTTCCCTATGGCATTCAATGCTCTGTAAGAAGAGTTGTAAACAAAGAAATAATTATTGGGATTTAGATTGCGAACAAACTGGGTGTTGAACAGGTCAAATCGGGCAGTATGGTTTCTTTTTGGAATCCAATTGTACGATAGTGCTCCTGTGAAATTTTCTTTGTCTAACCCCAGATTTCTTTGTTTTGCGAAACCGACTGTGATTAGTGTGGAGGGAATCATGCTTTTTGGAATGATTTTTTCAGTGCTAAAGGGAATGAAAATTCTAGGAATATTTAATTTTAAATCCAACCCGTACTCGGATACATTAAAAAAATTATTATTTGGATTGGCAAGATCTTGTGAGGAACCTATATTGCCACGGGCTGCAATTTCCAGTGTTTCAGCACCATTAAAAACATTTCTGATTGTTTCTGAAACACTCAATCCGATACCAAAATCCTGAATGTTAGAATGGGTAACATCTAGTGTAGTCCCAAAACTATATTTTTTTCGGGGAGTCAGGTATACTTTAGCGATCAGCGATTGTGCTGTACTGTCTCTTTTGTCAACTTCATATTGTATAGAGGGGTAGTTGAATACTTTGAGGTTGTTTAGGTAGCGTGTGGTCAAGACTGTTTTGTAATCAGCATATAAACCTCCCTTCGTAATGAATATGGCGTTCGTGATGGCGCGAGGCTTGTATTTTAATTTTTGATGGCTGTATAAATTGAAGTTTTTGTAGGTTGTACTATCTGTAATAGTCCGGTTGTTATTCTCTGAGGAATAGTCCGTATAAATATTTACATCACTTATTTTATAAATTTTAAAAGGCACCGTTTTGCTAGAATCCTGATCTTGGTACGAATAATTATTAATGACCAGGTTTATATTTGCTTGATTTACTTTGTTAATCGTGTCAATATCAAAAGTAACGTAGTTGGACTGAAAATAATAGGCTCCGTTATTTCTAAAATGAGTGGTAATTCGGTTTTTTTCATTCTCAAAATCTTCTGTTTTGTACTGATTGCCTGATTTTAGAAAGGTATTGGATTTATTGGTTTGGTATAAAGAGTCTAATGTTGGAGTTAAAATAGTGGTTTTTAAAGTATCTAGGAAAAAGGCATTTCCGGGCGTTATGGCGTATTTTATTTTAGCTTTTTTAAGGCTCAGAGTGTCTATGTTGTAATTTGCATTTACATTAAAATAGCCATTGTTGAAATAGTAATATTTCAATCGCAATACTGATTTGTCAGCTCTTTCTTTGTCGATAATTACAGGAGGCTCTCCTGTTTTTTTTAAAAAATTATGGATGCCATAATATAAAAAAGACTTTCCTAGTCTGTTGACTTGTTTTTCAGACAGCCATTTGGATTGTCTTTTGTATTTTTCGGGGTTGTTAGCAAACTTAGCCTGATAGGTTGAATCTGGATTTAGATTGGCAAGATTGTAAAGGTTCAAGCGCAAACGATAGCCCAGCAAGGTACTGTTTGGTTTTTGATACAACTGATTAAAAATAGCTTCCTCCTTAATGGATTTGCCATTGGCCTCAATTTCATTTTTTGTAAGCAGTAATTTCCCGTCAGGAACTCTTTTTACAGCGTCACAAGCGCAAATTAGTATTGCAATTACAATAAATGCAGTTATTTTTGTAGAAATTTTTTTCAAGTGTTCTAAAATATTTAATTCAAAAGTACATTATTTTATGGTTAGTAAAAACCAAATAAAACTTATAACGAGTTTGCAGCAAAAAAAATATAGGATAGCTAATAAATTATTTTTTGCCGAGGGTGTCAAAGGAATTCAGGAACTATTGGATTCTAATTTTGAATTGGAGCATCTGTTTACCACCCAAAATGATTTTGATTCGGTAAGCCAAGAAAAAAAAACCATTATTTCAGAAAACGATTTAAAAAAAGTTACCGCATTAGCTACTCCGAATACGTGTTTAGCCGTTTTTAAGATGCCAGTAGAAAAATCAATTACTGAAACCGGTTTGATTTTAGCGCTTGATTCTATTCGGGATCCTGGAAATTTAGGGACTATATTGCGTTTGTGTGACTGGTTTGGGATACAACAAGTCTTGTGTTCAAAGGAAACGGTGGATCTGTATAATCCAAAAGTGGTTCAGGCAACAATGGGCTCCATTGCTAGGGTGAATGTAAATTATGTTGATTTGAATGTTTTTTTATCGCAGACAAAATTTCCAATTTTTGGAACCTTCATGGATGGAGAAAATATTTATAAAGCAACTCTTCCTCAACAGGGAATTATTATCATGGGGAATGAAGCTAATGGAATTTCTCCAGCTCTTGAAAAAGGGGTCCACAACCGACTCACAATTCCTCGTTTTGGGAATCTTCAAAAAACGGAAAGTCTAAATGTAGCTGCAGCAACAGCAATTGTCTTAAGTGAGTTTTGTAGAGGCTGATAGCAACGTGCAGTCATAGTTTACGGGAGAACTTAAAACGGCCAAACTACTTTTTAATGGAAAGTAAAATTAATTAAAATGGCTCTGGTCTTTAAGGCTTCAACGTTCCCTGTCCAAGGACTGCTGGGGTCATTGTCTCTAATTAGTTCGTCATTAAGTCCAAAAACACCTCTTATGGAAGGCGAAAATATAAAATATTCTGAAAAAAGGTCAATTCCAAAACCCAATTCATAATTAGTAGTCCATGATTTAACCCGAAAGCGTTGCTGCAAATTATCATCCATCAACTTAGAGTTGCTGGATAAGTTCAAAGTAGCGGATAATCCTCCCACTAAATAGGGGCGAATATTGCCGGTTCTTAGGGAGGAAAATTTCAACAATAAAGGAAAATGGATGTATGTGCTGTTCACTTCTCTAAGCGCATCGCCGCTGTTTGAAAAATTAGGGTAATACAAGTCTCTTTTTGTGTAATACAATCCAGGTTCAAATCGCAAGTTAATGTATTCCTGTAATTTTACATCACCAACAATTCCCACATTGAAACCGGTTGTTTTTTTGACCAGTATATCAGGACCTTTTGTTTTATAATCAATTTTAAAATCATAGGAATTGAATCCTAAGTAAAAGCCATAATAAACTTTCTTTTTTTGAAAATTTTCCAAATTAACAATGGGATCTCTGCTGAAAATAGTTCGAGACTTTTGGGCATATCCGTTTAGAATAAAAGCAAAAAAGAGTAAGGCAATTATTTTTTTCATGTTATTTTTTAGAAGCTGAGTAAATGGTGGCCACACCAAAGGTTTGCGGCAATGCTACAACATCTATAAACCCAATTTCTCTTAAAATATTGTTTAACGCCTCACCATAAGGAAAAGCGGCAGCTGATTCAGATAAATAACCGTAGGCAACGTTATCCTTAGAGAATAATTTACCTATCAAAGGCAGGATGTTTTGACTGTAAAAAGTATAGCCTTGTTTGTAAGGCGTTTGGTCTGGCACTGACGTTTCTAAAATTACAAATACACCATTTGGTTTTAAAACTCTTAAAATTTCAGCTAATCCTTTTTCCAGCGTTTCAAAATTTCGAACACCAAAAGCAACGGTAATCGCATCAAAATAATTGTCTTCAAAAGGCATGTTTTCTGAGTCGCCCAAAATCATTTCAATAGTAGCAGTAAGGTTTTTGGCAGCAATTTTTTGGACTCCAACTTCCAGCATTCCGGCAGATATGTCTAAGCCAATGATTTTTTCAGCATTGGTTTGTGCCATTAAAATCGCTAAATCTCCGGTGCCCGTAGCAATATCCAGAATTATTTTTGGATTGGATTTAGCAACCATCTGCAAAACTTTTTTACGCCATTTTATATCAATTCCAAAAGAAATGACACGATTCAATTTGTCATAGTTGCCTGAAATGGTGTCAAACATTTGAGCAACCTGTTCTTTTTTACCTAAGGCAGAACTTTTATAAGGAGTTATCTTTTCTGACATTTTTTTTTATGCAAATATAATACAAACGGGATGAACTAAAAACGAGTTCTTTAAATTAGAAGTAAGTTTTGTTTTATGTGCCGGAATGATTTTTTGCGAACTAAATAAGACTAAGTTCATTAAAATAAGACCCCTTTTTTTATTTGAAATATCACTAAAAGTGGGTATTGTATCTCCCATTTTTATTGCACAAATTTGTTACTCAAGAAAGAACCATATTAAATGATTAAAAAAGAGTCAGTGAACCTAATCAAATGGATATTTTTAGCGCTATTTATCTCATTTGTTCTTGTTAGCTGTTTTGAAAATGCTGTTTTACAAGGCAGTATTGTAGTTAAAGCGCAACATACGTTCTTAGGATTAAATTTGTTTTTGGAAATTTTAATTTTTTTCGTCTTTAGTACCTTCGTGGTATTTGGTATTAAAGGCTTTTTTGAGATGTATTCTCAAAAAACATCAAACATTATAATCTTCGTTTCTGGAGTGTTACTAGTGTTTGTAATTTTTATATTAGTTTATCAAATACTGTTTCAAGACTAGGTCATTGCTCTTAATCAATGGTTAAAAAAAAACATCCCTAAATTGGGATGTTTTTTAATTTTATATTCTGACGAATGTTTCGTAAGTGTAATCAAATTTGTGGTTTTGATCTTTTGCATTAAACTCGGTTGCATCAATCTTCCATTTCTTTTTATCGATCTCAGGAAAATAAGCATCAACATCAAAACTCTCGTGGACTCTGGTAATTTCTAATTTATCGGCGTAAGGCATTCCTAAAGCGTAAATTTCACCACCGCCTATAATAAAGGAGTCCTTTTCTTTTGGACAAGATTCAAGAGCTTGTTCCATACTTGCAACTATTATACATCCATCAGCTTTATAGTTTTGCTGTCTCGTGATAATAATATGTGTTCTATTGGGTAACGGTTTTTCTAAGCTTTCAAACGTCTTTCGCCCCATGATGATATGATGCCCCGAAGTTAGCATCTTGAATCTTTTAAAATCATTTGGTAAATGCCACACTATCTTATTATCTTTTCCTAATGCGTTATTCTCAGCTGCCGCTGCAATCATTATAATCATAATTTCATACTATTATTTAGGTTCGTCATTTGCTATTTTGGATTGTAGCTGCTCTATTTTCCTTTGTTGCAAAACTACAAGTCTGTCAATTTGTTCTCTTTCCCAATCTTTATTCATAAATCGATCCGTGATAAAAATTTTTATAAAATGCAAAATAAAAAGGAATAGCCATATTGTAATAATCCAAAGATACCAATACGAGACTACCGTACTGTCAAGGAAATTATGAGCAACAAATAGCAATAAACTTCCCAAAACAAAAAGAACAAAATGAAAATATAATCGTTTCTTTTGTTTTATTCTTCGTCTTGCATATTCATATTGTTCGTGTAATTCTTTTTCCATCGCCCTGATTTTAGTTTATAAAGGTAAAATTTATTTTGCAAAGTCACTATTTTGCTTCGGGATTATTTCACCAGAAAACGTTTTCTGATTTTTGAATAGTAAATTTACAATCACTTAAATTATTGAATTTATCAAAAATTAACATAGTTTACGGTATTCCATTAAAACTTTACAAGGGCTATTGAAACTTCAATATATTTCATTTACTTTGTTTTATAAACCTATAAATGAATATGTTATGCCGATTAAAAAACAATTTATAAAAACAAAGCCAGTTTGTAAAGTTACTTTTTCAGTAGCGGCAAAGGCAGCAAGTCATGCTTCTGTTGTGGGTGATTTCAATAATTGGAATGTTGCTGAAGGGGCTTTAAGCAAATTAAAAAACGGAACTTTCAAGGGAGTATTTGATCTAGCCAAAGACGCTGCTTACGAATTCAAATACGTTATCGACGGAGTATTTGTCAATGAACCAGAAGCAGATTCTTTCAAATGGAATGCGTTTGCTGGAAATGAAAACGGTGTTTTAGTAGTATAGCTAAACACCGTTTTTTATTATTTTATACCGCAACACTTCCTTTTATCGTGGCATGAGGTTCATAGCCTTCAAGGGTAAAATCTTCAAAACCAAACGCAAAGATGTCTTTTATATTGGGATTTAAAATCATTTTTGGTAATGGTTTTGGCTCACGGGTCAATTGCAATTCCAGTTGTTCAAAATGGTTGTTATAGATATGTGCATCGCCAAAAGTGTGAATGAATTCACCAGGTTCTAGATCACAAACCTGCGCAATCATCATGGTGAGTAACGCATACGAAGCGATATTAAAAGGAACTCCTAAAAAAATATCAGCGCTTCGCTGGTACAACTGACAAGATAGCTTACCCCCAGAAACATAAAACTGAAAGAACGCATGACAAGGCGGCAAGGCAACTTTATTGTTACTTACATTTTCGTCAAATGATTTTGTCGTGTCAGGCAGAACCGATGGATTCCATGCTGAAACCAGCATTCTGCGGCTGTTAGGATTCGTTTTTAACTCTTTAATTAATTCCGATATTTGATCAATTTCTTCACTATTCCAATTGCGCCATTGGTGGCCGTAAACAGGCCCTAAATTTCCATTGGCATCAGCCCAAGCATCCCAAATTTTAACGCCGTTTTCTTGAAGATACTTAATATTTGTGTCTCCTTTTAAGAACCAAAGCAATTCGTAGATAATGGATTTTAGGTGTAGTTTTTTAGTAGTTACCATCGGGAAACCTTCATTTAAATCAAAACGCATTTGGTAACCAAAGACACTTTTTGTCCCGGTTCCCGTACGATCTCCTTTTTGACAACCGTTTTCCATTACGTGTTGTACTAAATCTAAATATTGCTTCATTGTCTATATGATTCTATTGTGCGGTAAGCGGTTGTTCGTTTTTATATACTTTTCCGTCCTTCATTACAAATACGACCTTTTCCAGAGTTTTGATCGCATTCAAAGGATTTTCATCCACTGCAATGATGTCTGCCAAAAAGTTTTCTTTGATTTGACCTGCTTCATTTTCAAGCCCTAATAACATAGCATTCGTAATCGTTGCTGATTGTATCGCGGCTAATGCAGGCATTCCGGCTTCAACCATATACCCAAATTCTTTTGCATTTGTACCATGAGCAAAAACGCCGGCATCAGTTCCAAAAGCAATTTGGACTCCTTTTTTATACGCCTTGGCAAAAGTAGCTTTCAGTTGTGGGCCAACTTCTCTGGCCTTTGGAACTACGATGTCAGGATAAAAACCAGTAATTTCTGCATTTTTTTCTACTTCTTTTCCAGCCGTTAAGGTAGGAACTAAATAAGCATCGTATTTTTTCATTAATTCCATTGTCTCTTCACTCATAAAGGTGCCGTGCTCAATGGTTTTTATACCGCCCAATATGGCTCTTTGCATTCCTTCGTCGCCATGGGCATGGGCAGCGGTGAGCATGTTGTAATCTTTGGCTGTTGTGGTGATGGCTTTAATTTCCTCTAGAGAGAACTGCGGATTTTTACCGCTTTTTGCCACGCTCAAAACACCACCTGTAGCTGTAATTTTAATAACATCAGCTCCTTCTTTATAACGCTCTCTCACTGCTTTTACTCCTTCTTCTGGAGAATTGATTACGCCTTCATGTGGACCTGGATCGCCTACCAGTTTTCGGTTGCTTCCGTTAGTAGGATCTGCATGACCGCCTGTTGTAGCAATTGATTTTCCGGCAGTAAAAATTCGGGGACCTTTTACGATTCCTTTATTGATGGCATTTCTTATGGAGATATTTACTCCGGTTCCACCTAAATCCCTCACCGTAGTGAATCCGGCTAGAAGAGTGATTTCGGCACATCGAACGGCTTGAAATGCAACATCAGCTTCGTTGTCTATATATTTTGACATGTAGCTCTTAGTGTCATGTTCGCCTTCTATGTGAACATGTAAGTCAATAAGACCCGGTAAAACATATTTGTTTTTCAGGTTGATCTCAATGTCTTCAGGCTTGACTTTAGCGATAAAACCCTCTTGTACTTTTGTAATTTTGTTTTTAGAAACAATGATCGTTTGGTTTGTTAATTCTTTACCTGATAGTGTATTTAAAATTTTTCCACAATGCAGATAATAGTCTTGGGATGAGGCAGCTGAACAAATAAATAATGTTGCGAGAAGTAGAAAGTGGTTTTTTTTCATAGCTTATTTTTATCAATTTTATAAAAGAAACATGGTACTAAGTGTTTTTGGTGAATTTAAGTGTATTTATTCAAAAACAAGCGATTCAATCCTTTGAAATTTAGTAACAATCTGATTTTATTTCAATCCTACGGAAAGTAAAAATGGGTACAATTACAGTTCTCTCTTTGAGATTTCATCTCTAATTTTTGCGGCTTTCTCATAATCTTCGTGCGACACGGCTTGATCTAACAATTCATTTAATTCCGGTAGACTGTGTTTAGAATAGGTTTCTCCGGATTGATTGCTTTCTTCTTCACGACCAAAAGTGTCCGGATTAGAAAGTACATCGTCAATTTCCTGCGAGTCTTTATTAGGATCTAAAGGATTTGATTTTAAATAAATTCCGGCTTTGTCCAGAATGTTTTTGTAAGTGAATATAGGTGCGTTAAAACGCAATGCTAACGCAATGGCATCTGAAGTTCGGGCATCAATAATTTCTTCAATTTTATCCCTTTCGCAAATGATACTCGAATAAAAAACACCGTCCACAAGTTTGTGAATAATGACTTGTTTGACTACAATGTCAAATCGTTCTGCGAAGTTTTTGAACAAATCATGGGTCAGAGGACGTGGTGGTTTTATTTCTTTTTCCAATGCTATAGCGATGGATTGGGCTTCAAAAGCACCAATGACAATGGGTAATTTTCGTTCTCCGTCAACCTCATTCAAGATTAATGCGTAGGCTCCGTTTTGAGTTTGACTGTATGAAATTCCTTTTATAGATAGTTTAACTAAGCTCATAATTGATGTAATGGGAAAGTACGAGGTACTTTTTTTAATAAAAATCAAGCAGCAATTATAAAAAAGAAATGCTACTTAAAAGCAAAGATACAAATATCTTATTTTTAAGTAGCATTTAAATTAATGGGATGCTATAATTTATGAATTCTGAGCTTTGAAAGCTTTAAACTTCTCAATCAATTGCGGTATAATTTCAAACGCGTCACCTACAATTCCGTAATCCGCTACTTTGAAAAAAGGCGCTTCGGGATCACTGTTGATGACCACTTTTACTTTAGAAGAGTTGATTCCCGCAATGTGTTGAATCGCTCCTGAAATTCCAATTGCAATATAAAGGTTTGTAGCTACCGGTTTTCCTGTTTGCCCAACGTGTTCTCCGTGAGGTCTCCATCCTAAATCAGAAACTGGTTTTGAACAAGCAGTTGCAGCGCCAAGAACAGTTGCTAACTCCTCTACCATTCCCCAGTTTTCCGGACCTTTCAATCCACGTCCAGCCGATACTACAATATCCGCATCAGCTATTGAAACTTTTCCAGAAACTTTTTCAACTGATTCTACTTTTACACCAAAATCAGCTTCTCCAATATTTGGGTTAAAATCTTCCTCGGTTAATGTTGAAGGTGTTTCAAAAACTCCATACGAGTTTTTGGCAAGCCCAAGTACCTTTACGTCTGTGGCAATTTCAGTGATATTGAACGCTTTGTTTGAAAAAGCATTTCTTTTTACTTGAAAAGGCGACGTTGAAACTGGTAATCCAACCACATTTGACGCATAGCCGGCTTCTAAAGCTACTGCAACAAGTGAGGAAAGATAAATACTGTCTGTAGTGGATGAAAGTAAAACTAACTTTACGTTTTCTTTTTGGGCGGCTTGTTTGATCACATCAGCGTATGCTTTTGCAGTAAACCCGGATAATTTATCGTTGGTTACTTTTAATACTTTGTCTACTCCGTATTTTGATAATTCAGAAACATCCCCAGCATTTACGGTTACAGCCGTAACAGTGGTTCCTAGACTTTCGGCTACTTTTTTTGCATAGGAAGCCAATTCGAATGCTACTTTTTTAAATTTTCCTCCCGAAGCGTCGGGAGCGTATTCCGCGTATATTAATATTGACATGATTTTTTTATTTTAGTCTTAAAGTTTAAAAGTCTAAAGTCAAAAAGGGAAATTAGTGTAAACTTCTATTCATTTGACTTTTGACATTCCGCTTTATGACAGTTAGATTACTTTTGCTTCGTTATGTAATAAATTGATTAATTCATCTAAATTGTCAGCAGCAATCAATTTTACGGCTGATTTAGGAGCTGGTTTTTCAAATTTTACTGCTTTTGTATTCACAGCAGCGTCAACAGGCTCCAGTATTGTTAATGCTTTTGTTCTTGCAGTCATGATTCCTCTCATGTTTGGAATACGCAAATCTTTTTCTTCCACCAAACCTTTTTGTCCTCCAATGATTAATGGTAAAGTTGTAGCAACGGTTTCTTTTCCACCATCAATTTCACGAACTGCTTTTACATTAGTTCCATCAACAGTAAGACTTGTACAAGAATTAAGGAAGTTGTATCCTAAAATCCCGGCTATCATTCCAGGAACCATTCCGCCATTATAGTCTAAAGACTCTTTTCCGGCAATGATTACATCGTAACTTCCGTTTTTAATTACTTCAGCAAGTTGTTTGGCTACGAAAAATCCGTCAGTAGGAGTTGCGTTCACACGAATGGCTTCGTTAGCGCCTATTGCCAGCGCTTTTCTTAAAGTAGGTTCGGTTTCTGGACCTCCAACATTTACAACAGTAACCGTTGCGCCTTGTTGTTCTTGGAACCAAATAGCGCGTGTCAAACCAAATTCGTCATTTGGATTGATTACATATTGAACTCCATTGGTGTCAAATTCAGAATCGCCGTTGACAAAGTTAATTTTTGAAGTAGTATCAGGAACGTGACTGATGCAAACTAATATTTTCATACTGATATATTTAATTATTCGTAATTTCTTTTACAAATTTAAAATATTAATTTGAATAATATACTATGCATGCATAATATTTTACAGAACTACTACGTTTTCGTAGCCCGGATAGCAGCGGCATCCTTCTTGTGGCTCCTTTAGCCACAGGAAGATACAGCGGAGAGCCGGAAATAGCTCCTGAAAATTATCGCTATAAATCCTGAATTAATTTAGAGTAATTTATGCTTTTAAATGATATTAAATATTTATTTTTGCTTTTCGAAAATTATCCTTCGACTGCGCTCAGGAGGACAAAATATAAAAAAAATATGAGAACGATACAATTTAGAGAGGCCATTTGCGAAGCGATGAGTGAAGAAATGCGTCACGATGAGTCCATATACTTAATGGGTGAAGAAGTTGCAGAATATAATGGTGCCTACAAAGCATCTAAAGGTATGCTGGCTGAATTTGGCGAGAAAAGAGTCATTGATACTCCTATCGCTGAGCTTGGTTTTACTGGTATTGCAGTAGGATCAGCCATGAATGGATGCAGACCGATTGTGGAATACATGACGTTCAATTTTTGTTTAGTAGGTATTGACCAAATCATAAATAATGCTGCCAAAATGCGTCAGATGACGGGTGGACAATTTAATGTGCCAATCGTTTTTCGTGGTCCAACAGCTTCGGCAGGACAATTAGGAGCAACGCACTCACAAGCGTTAGAAAACTGGTTTGCGAATACTCCGGGTCTTAAAGTGGTAGTTCCCTCTACGGTTTATGATGCCAAAGGTTTGTTGAAAGCGGCTATTCGTGATAACGATCCTGTGATTTTCATGGAATCTGAACAAATGTATGGGGATAAAGGTGAAGTTCCAGATGGCGAATATGTAATTCCGCTTGGAGTTGCTGATATCAAGCGTGAAGGTACGGATGTGACAATTGTTTCTTTTGGAAAAATCATCAAAGAAGCACACATTGCCGCGGATGAATTAGCCAAAGAAGGAATTTCTTGTGAAATTATCGATTTGCGAACTGTACGTCCTATGGATTATGAGACGATTTTAACATCGGTTAAAAAAACAAATAGATTAGTAGTTCTTGAGGAAGCATGGCCTTTTGCAAGTGTGGCTTCTGAAATTACCTATATTGTTCAAGAACGTGCTTTTGATTTCTTGGATGCGCCTATTCAACGCATTACGACTGCAGATACGCCAGCGCCGTACTCTCCGGTTTTATTGAAAGAATGGTTGCCTAATGCTGGTGATGTAGTAAAAGCGGTTAAAAAAGTACTGTATAAAAAATAGTCAGTTGGAATCGTTTGAGTTGGAATAAGGGCTAATAACCCGTTTTTTAATAATCAATTAATCCTGCGGTCTTAATTAACTATATTTGAAACTTCATCAATTCTTTAATTTGATGAAGTTTTTTTTTGAATGACTATGAAAGCGCCATGACAGAAGCTGTCTCAAACACCAATTAAGATCTGGCGATACCATATTCCTACAAAAACAAATATTATCTACATATGAAAAAGAATCTCTTATTGTTTCTGCTTTTGTTGTTGGTCTCAGCAACTACTAGTTTTGCGCAAACAAAAGTGAGTGGTGTTGTGGTTGATAAATCCAACCTGCCCATTCCATTTGCCAATGTAGTTTTCAAAGGTTCCAGTGAAGGAATTGTGACTAATGAGGACGGTAAGTTTTACCTGGAATCCAAAAAAACATATACTACTTTACTCATATCCTCCGTTGGGTTTTCTGAAAAAGAAATTTACTTAGATAAACCGGTAAATTATAATTTCAAAATTCAGTTGAATGAAGCCGAAAGTTTAAACGAAGTAGTGGTTTTTGCCGGAAAAACATCAAAAAAGGACAATCCTGCGCTCGATATTCTGAGGAAAATCTGGGAAAGGAAACGTAAAAACGGGTTGTATCAGTTTGACCAATACCAGATGGAAAAGTACGAGAAAATAGAATTTGATATGAATTCTATTGACAGTGCTTTTATGAAAAGCAAACTTTTTAAAGGGATGGAATTTATATTCGATCAAATGGATACGTCCCGAGTAACCGGGAAAACCTATTTGCCTATTTTTATAAATGAATCACTCCATGATGTTTATGGAGACAACAAATTAAATAAGGTAAAAGAAAAAATTAAAGCCAATAAAACGTCCGGATTTGATGGAAATCAACAGATTTTATCTTTTATAAAAGACTTGTATTCAGATTATAATATCTACAATAATTACTTGACTTTTTTTGACAAAAGCTTTACAAGTCCGCTGTCTAAAACAGGAATTGATGTCTACAATTATGTACTGAAAGACAGTTCGTATATTGATGATAAATGGTGCTATAATATTGTTTTTTATCCAAGACGAAAAAACGAATTGACTTTCAAAGGAGATTTTTGGGTGAATGATTCCACATTTGCCATCAAGAAAATCAATATGGCAGTGACCAAAAGTGCCAATATCAACTGGGTAAAAGATATTTACTTAGAGCAGGAATTTGAAGTAGTCAGTGACTCGGTTTTCTTGTTGACCAAGGATTATTTGATGTCTGACTTTGCTTTGAACAAAAAAGAAAATTCGAAAGGTGTTTATGGAAAAAGAACTAGTTTTTACCGGAACCATCAGTTCAATACAGAATTGCCTGTTGCTTTTTATAAAGCCGAAGTCAATTATATGGATGACGAAGTCTACAATAAATCCGAGGAATATTGGAATGAAAACCGTTTTGAAAACTTAAGCAAGGATGAATTGGGCGTTTATAAAATGCTTGATACCCTGCAAACCGTAAATAAATTCAAACAATTGTACAGCTTAGTATCCATACTAGGAAGTGGTTATGTGGAGTTTAATAACTTTGATTATGGACCTGTTTTTTCTACATTTGGATACAATGAAGTAGAGGGTGTACGGTTGCGAGTAGGAGGAAGAACCTATTTTGGTCCTAACGATCCTTGGCGCATTCAGGCGTATACTGCGTATGGGTTTGATGATGATAAATTTAAATACGGACTTTCCGGAAAATGGATGGTCGACAAGAAAAATAGGATCATTTTATCCGGCGGAAATAGGCGAGACATTGAACAAATAGGAGCCAGTTTAACTACTACAAATGATGTTTTAGGCCGAAGTTTTGCTTCGTCGTCCGTATTCTCATCTGGCAGTAACGGGAAGTTAACCAACATCAATTTGACTAATGTTGCCATAGAAATGGAGCCAGTAAAAAACTTGACTTTTCAGGCTGGGATTTCGTATCGTACGCTGGAGTCTGCATCGCCTACTTTTAGCCTGGATTATTATACCAACATAGCCAATTTAGCTACTAAAAGTGATGTAAAACAATCCGAAGCGAACATTCAGATCGAGTATTCTCCAAAGCGAAAAACGATTGGTTTTGGGGTTGAAAGAAGCAATGTTGACAGTCCTTTTAGTCGTTTTTTTATTAATTACAGCCATGGATTCAAAGGGCTTTTGAACAGTAATTTCAAATATGACAAAGTACAATTATATTACAAACAGCCTATAGTTATTGGTCCATTGGGGCGAACCAATATTATTATGGAAGTAGGAAAAACTTTTGGAACAGTTCCGTTAGGATTGATAAATGTGATTCCGGGAAATCAAACTTTTTTCACGATTGAAAACACCTTCAGTAATCTTAATTTCTATGAATTTGTATCGGATCAATATGCTACTTTACAGTGGAATCACAATTTCAACGGGCGTCTTTTTTCCAGAATACCGTTCATGCGCAAACTCAATTGGAGAGAAATTATATCCGTAAAAGGGGTTTATGGAAGCATCTCTGATGAAAACAGAGCTATTAATGCTTCGGGTTTAATTTACAATGCACCTGAAAAAGGCTATTGGGAATACAGTGCTGGTATTGGAAATATCTTCAAAGTATTCCGTATTGATTTCGCCTGGCGAGGCAATTATCTCAACGTGCCGGAAACGAATCGTTTTACTGTAAAAGGGTCGTTTGGGTTCAGTTTTTAGGAGCTATTCCGGCTGTACACTATATCTTTTTATAAGGCGAATAAAAATCGCCTTATAAAAAGGATGCCGTTTCCATCCGGGCTAAAAAAACATCAGATTATGCAAGAAGCCATCGACTACCTTTTAGAAAAAGATGCTATTTTCAAAGCAATCATTGAACAATACGGAATGCCTGTTATTCCCAAAAGACCGCAAGGTTTTGAGACTCTGGTATTGTTGGTTTTAGAGCAACAAGTATCGATAGAGTCCGCTAAAGCTACTTTTTTGAAAATAAAAACTACTCTAAAAACGGTAACACCGGAAATTCTTGTTCTCATATCGGATGCTGAGTTTAGGAATCTTGGCGTAAGCCGTCAAAAAACGTCTTATATCAAAGCTTTGGCGACAGCCTTAATAAATAAAGAACTTGATTTAGAAAGTTTGCCAGCCAAAACGGCTCTGCAAGTGCGCGAAGAACTCATCAAAATCAAAGGGATAGGAAACTGGACCATCGATATTTATTTAATGTTTTGTCTGCAAGAGCCTGATTTATTGCCATTAGGCGATATTGCCGTTGTACACACAATCAAGGAATTACTGAATATTCACGACAAAAATGAGATGCAAGTTCATACGTTGAAATGGAGTCCGTATCGCTCTTTTGCAACCTATCTTTTATGGCATCATTATTTAAAGAAAAGAAATAGAACCGTTTTTTACTAAAGTGCTGTTTCTTAAAATTTAATCAAGAGATAACATAGATTTTTCATTGTTGAAAGGGATTCTTTACTTATTTTTGCAACCATAAAATATAGAAAAGAAAAACTAAAATGACTGCAGACAAATTAACAACTTTCGATGTCTTAATCGAAATACCAAGAGGAAGTAGAAATAAATACGAATATGATTTCGAAATAAAAAGAATGCGTTTTGACAGAATGTTATTCTCGTCAATGATGTATCCTGCGGATTACGGATTTATTCCGGAAACATTAGCCTTAGACGGCGATCCATTAGATGTATTGGTTTTGGTAAACGAACCTACTTTTCCCGGTTGTGTTATGGAAGTAAAACCCATTGGTGTTTTCCACATGGCGGATGATAAAGGACCGGATGAAAAAGTTATCTGTGTACCGGTTTCAGATCCAATCTGGAATTCATTGAATGATCTGTCAGACATGAATCCACATTTATTAAAAGAAATTGAACACTTTTTTCAAGTGTACAAAGATCTTGAAAACAAGAAAGTAGATGTAGGCGGCTGGGGAGATGTAAATGAAGCCTATGCAATTATCGCAGAGTGTACGGAGCGATTTAATCAAATTGAGAATAAACCAGAGGGATTGTTTAGTATTAAATAATTTTACGTCATAATTTTTACAAAAAAAGCAACATTCTGTTAAGAGTGTTGCTTTTTTTGTTTAAATTCGTTTTGTTACACTATTAATTTTAACCAAAAACCAAACTAAAATTATGAATACAATTATGATTTATTTGCCTATTGCGATGGCATTTATTGGACTGGCATTTATGTTTGCTAAAAGAAAATGGGTATTAAAACAGGATCCGGGTGATGGTAAGATGAAAGAGATTTCGGATTACATTTACGAAGGAGCCTTGGCTTTCTTGAAAGCAGAATATAGGTTGTTGACGTTCTTTGTCATTGGAGCCAGCATAGTTTTAGCCGGAATTTCTTTTTTCGTTCCTACTACACACATATTAATAGTGGTTGCTTTTGTTTTTGGTGCTTTTTTCTCGGCTTTAGCTGGGAATATGGGAATGAAAATTGCAACAAAAACCAATGTTAGAACCACACAAGCCGCCCGTACCAGTTTGCCTCAAGCCCTAAAAGTTTCTTTTGGCGGCGGAACCGTAATGGGATTAGGGGTTGCGGGATTGGCTGTTTTAGGATTGACCACTTTCTTTATTTTCTTTTTTCACTTCTTTATGAACGGCGTTTGGGAATCTGCCACTATTGATGGAATTACAAGAACACCATCAGAATTAATGACAATTGTTTTGGAAACATTAGCCGGATTTTCTCTTGGAGCAGAATCTATTGCCTTGTTTGCAAGAGTTGGTGGAGGAATATACACTAAAGCGGCCGATGTTGGAGCTGATTTGGTAGGGAAAATAGAAGCTGGAATTCCGGAAGATGATCCCCGTAATCCGGCTACAATTGCGGACAATGTAGGGGATAATGTAGGCGATGTTGCCGGAATGGGAGCTGATTTATTTGGTTCTTATGTCGCAACCGTTTTAGCGGCCATGGTTTTAGGAAATTATGTAATCAAAGACATGGGCGGAACTATTCAAGATGCTTTTGGAGGAATAGGACCTATCTTATTGCCAATGGCAATCGCTGGTTTTGGTATTTTATTTTCGATTATCGGAACAATGGTGGTAAAAATTACAGATGATAATGCAAAAGAAGCGCAAGTGCAAAGCGCTTTAAATAGGGGAAACTGGCTTTCAATAGGATTAACCCTTATTGCCTGCTATTTTTTAGTACAATACATGTTGCCACAAACCATGAAAATGGATTTTTTTGGAGAAGGAACTAAAGAAATTTCATCCATGCGTGTTTTTTATGCTACAATTGTAGGTCTGGCAGTAGGTGGACTCATTTCGTCAGTAACTGAGTATTATACAGGATTGGGTACAAAACCTGTTATGGCAATTGTTCAAAAATCTTCAACTGGAGCAGGAACAAACGTAATTGCAGGATTGGCAACCGGAATGATTTCTACGTTTCCAACGGTTTTATTATTTGCAGCTGCAATTTGGACTTCCTACGCATTAGCAGGATTTTATGGTGTGGCTTTAGCTGCTTCAGCGATGATGGCAACAACGGCCATGCAATTGGCAATCGATGCTTTTGGACCCATATCGGATAACGCCGGTGGAATTGCTGAAATGAGCGAATTGCCTAAAGAAGTACGCACAAGAACCGACATTTTAGATGCCGTAGGAAATACAACAGCAGCAACGGGAAAAGGATTTGCTATCGCTTCGGCGGCATTAACATCACTAGCTTTATTTGCTGCGTATGTTACGTTTACCGGAATTGACGGAATCAATATTTTCAAAGCGCCCGTTTTAGCGATGTTATTCGTGGGTGGCATGATACCTGTAGTTTTCTCGGCATTAGCGATGAATTCTGTCGGGAAAGCCGCAATGGACATGGTGTATGAAGTACGTCGTCAGTTCAGGGAGATTCCCGGAATTATGGAAGGAACCGGAAAACCGGAATATGCTAAGTGTGTTGATATTTCGACGAAAGCTGCATTGCGCGAAATGATGTTGCCGGGAATATTGACAATTGGTTTTCCAATTGCAATTGTTTTGCTTGGCAAATTAGTTTACGGAGACAACAACCAGTTAATCGCCGAAATGTTAGGGGGTTATATGGCTGGTGTTACCGTTTCTGGTGTGCTTTGGGCGGTTTTCCAAAACAATGCCGGTGGTGCGTGGGACAATGCTAAAAAATCTTTTGAAGCGGGTGTTCTGATTAATGGTGAAATGACCTATAAAGGTTCTGATGCGCATAAAGCGGCCATTACTGGCGATACTGTTGGAGATCCGTTCAAAGATACTTCTGGACCATCAATGAATATTTTAATTAAATTGACGTGTTTGATAGGACTTGTTATTGCACCAATTTTAGGTAGTGGCAATCATACATTGGCTAATAAAGCCGCATGTTGTGCTGTTTCTGAAATGTGTATATCAATGTCTAAAGAAGAGTGTCTTGCTAAAGGATGTGACAGTAAAACGTGTAGATTTATGAATGCTTCCGCAGCAGTAACTGAAATGGTTTCGAAAAAAGTTACGATCGAAAAAACCAATGTTGATGGAGAAGTAAAAGCGACTATTAAAACTAATATTAACGGAAAAGAAAACATTCAAAGTTTTGAAGGAACTGATGCAGAAGTTCAGGCTAAGATTGATGCTTTAAAGTAATCAATATCTTGTAAATAAAAAATGCCTCGCAATTTAGACTGCGAGGCATTTTTTGTTTTTATGTATTTTATCACCAGTTTCTACTCCCTCTCCTTCGGAGAGGGTTGGGGAGAGGATTCTAAAACAGCCCATTCAATTCAGCATCAATTCTATTAAAAATAGTTCCTAAATCTTCGGGATTATCAACAAAATTCATGTTATCCACATCAATAATTAATAATTTTCCTTTGTCATAGGTTTGAATCCAGCCTTCGTAGCGTTCGTTCAAACGACTCAAATACTCAATGGATATTGAGTTTTCATATTCACGGCCGCGTTTGTGTATTTGTCCAACTAAGTTAGGAATAGAACTCCTTAAATAGATCAATAAATCAGGGGCTTTAACCGTAGATTCCATTAATTCAAAAAGAGACGAATAATTCTGGAAATCGCGATTGGTCATCAAACCCATTGCATATAAATTAGGAGCAAAAATATGGGCATCTTCATAAATAGTTCGGTCCTGAATGATTTTTTTGCCACTTTCACGAATTTGCATCACCTGACGGAAGCGACTATTCAAGAAATAAATTTGTAAATTAAACGACCAACGTTCCATTTGATGGTAAAAATCATCTAGGTACGGATTGTCTACTACGTCTTCATAATGTGGTTCCCACTTAAAATGTTTCGCTAATAAGCGTGTCAAAGTTGTCTTTCCAGAGCCTATGTTTCCTGCTATTGCTATGTGCATTACGGTAGTATGATTTTATAATTTGTAATTCCTTCAGCTGCAAAAATAGATAAAATTTGGTCTTTGTAATAGAATTTTTTAAAGCTTTTTTCAGCGATTTTAATTTCAGTTTTTTGGTTTTTTTCCAAATCCTGCAAAATTAAAATCCCATTTTTAGAATAGATGATCTGATTTTCATTTATAATTTCAATCGAGTCAAAATCAGAAACTTTTTCTTTGTTTGCTATTTTGCCAAAAATATCGCAAGTGTACCAGTTGTTTTTACCGTCCATCCAATAGAAGATGTTGAAATCTGAAGCGTAATTCTTAATACTTTCTGTAAAAGGAACTGAAATAGTTTTGTAATCCTTGTTCAAATAATCATATAATCCCAGTTGCTGATTCATACTGTTGTAAACCCACAACTGATTTTGAGCAGCAATACCAATTGCAGTGGCTACGATTGGAATTGTATTTTCTGAAAAATTGATTTTCTGAGTTTCATTCAATTGATTGTCCAAGATGATAACTGTATTGAAATTTTCGTAAAATAAAACAATTTTCAAAGGGTTATGCAAATCTATTTTTGTAATTCTACCCAAAGAAATATTTTTGTATTCTAAAGTATTCCGTGTTCCAATTTTAGAAAAAACATTGTTATGGATGGTGTAGTAAAAACCAAATGAATCATAACCTAAAAACGCATCTCCATCAAAACGAATAGAATCGATTTTAATGGCTGTTAGTTTTTGGTTCTGACTAAAAACTACTGAAAATGAAGCGATAAACAGCAATAATATTACTTTTTTCATACAGCGAAATTACAATTAAACGGTATATAATTTTGATTGTTTTATTATTATTTTAACAGAATACTTGTAACAAAAATAGTATTTTTCACTCTTATTCATTAAAACCCAATAGTTATGTATAAAGTAATTTACGCAATAATAGTAACAATTGCATCGTTTTTGGGGCTTCGCGCTCAGGAATTTCAAGGAATGGCAGTGTATGAATCAAAAAGCAGTACCTCCGATTTCAAAACACGAATGGAAGGCAATAAGGATATGACTCCTGATATGCAAAAAATGATTGACGAAAGAATGCAAAAAATGTTCGAAAAAATATTCATTCTTAATTTTGATAAATCGGCATCAATTTATAAAGAAGAAGAAAAACGGAACGCTCCCGGTCAAGGCGGTGGCGTAATGCGAATGATGTCGTCTATGACTGGCGGTGGCGGAACGTATTAAAAAAGGACTCGAAATTTGAGTATAGAATACAGGCAAATAACCTTTTAAATACGAGATCAAGATTAAACAACTCCTTTAGCGTAAATGGCTTTAATGCGAATGAAACGATTATTTTACCACGATTTGTGACCTTTATTTTAAAGTACAATATATAGCCAAATTAAAAAAGGGATTTTGACTGAACAAAATCCCCTTTTTCATTTTAAATCTGTACTGAATTACAATCCAAAAGCAACTTTTACTTGATCTACAAAATCTAATTTTTCCCAAGTGAATAAATCAACAGTAACCGTTTTGGTTAATCCGCCTGGTGCAGAAAAAGTTTTGGTTACGGTTTCTGGAGTACGTCCCATGTGCCCGTAAGCAGCAGTTTCGCTGTAGATTGGATTTCTTAATTTCAAACGTTGCTCTATAAAGTACGGGCGCATGTCAAAAATAGCTTCTACTTTTTTAGCAATTTCTCCATCGGTTAAGGTTACTTTTGAAGTCCCATAAGTTTCTATAAAAATCCCCATTGGTTTAGCAACACCAATTGCGTAGGAAACCTGTACTAAAATTTCGTCAGCAACACCTGCTGCGACTAGATTTTTAGCAATGTGACGAGTAGCATAAGCCGCACTTCTGTCTACTTTACTAGGGTCTTTACCAGAGAATGCACCACCACCGTGAGCACCTTTTCCACCGTAAGTGTCTACAATAATTTTTCTACCTGTTAGTCCAGTATCTCCGTGAGGTCCTCCAATTACAAATTTTCCGGTTGGATTGATGTGGTATTTAATTTGATCATTAAATAAATGAGCACTCGCTGGATTTTTTGCAATAATTCTTGGAATCAAAATTTCGATGATGTCCTTTTTGATTTTTGCAAGCATCGTAGCTTCTTCGTCAAAATCATCATGCTGTGTTGAGATTACAATAGCTTCAATTCGAGTTGGCTTGTTGTCATCACTGTATTCTAACGTCACTTGAGATTTAGCATCCGGACGCAAATAGGTGATTTCGTTATTTTCACGTCTTAAAACGGCCAATTCTTTTAATAATTTATGAGATAAATCTAGTGCCAAAGGCATGTAATTTTCTGTTTCATTTGTTGCGTAACCAAACATCATTCCTTGATCACCAGCACCTTGCTCTTCAGGATTTGCTCTATCAACACCTTGATTGATGTCAGCAGATTGTTCGTGTATAGCAGAAAGAATACCACAAGAATCCGCTTCAAACATGTAGGCGCTTTTGGTGTAACCAATTTTCTTGATTACATCGCGAGCGATTTGTTGCACATCTAAATAGGTATTTGATTTTACTTCACCTGCCAAGATTACTTGACCTGTAGTTACTAAAGTTTCGCAAGCTACTTTTGAGTCAGCATCAAATGCCAAAAAATTATCAATTAATGCGTCTGAAATTTGATCTGCAATTTTGTCTGGATGTCCTTCGCTTACAGATTCTGACGTAAATAAATAGGCCATAATTATTGTTATTTTTAAATTAAGCGAGAAAAAATAATTGCTAAAAAGGACTAAAGAAGAGTTTCTGCTTTAGCATTTTTTCTACTGAAAAACGTTCAGTACTCATAATGAATTTGTTTCATTATGAAGAGGTTGCAATCAGTTCAAATTTTTCCTCTTGTATTTGATTGCAAATGTATGAAACCATTTTGAATTGCAAATTAATCTTTTGTTTTTTTTGAGGATAAATATTTTTCGGGTTCTAAATTATTAAGAAAAAATAATATTTAAAATAGTTTCGCTATTATTTTCTTAAACTTATTTGGATATTTAAAAAATAATTTGCAATTTTGAAATTCTAATAAAGTAAAAATGAAATTTAATATTTGTAATATGTTTAAGGTCGCACAGGAAAATTCCTGAGGGTTGCTTATTGCATAATTTAAATCAAATTATATATCAAAAGCTTCCCGGATAACGGGAAGCTTTTTTTTTGAATAGTAATAAACAGAATAGATTTTTTAGTCACAAAAAGCCTCGATGAATAACCTAAAAAGCCAAAAAATAAATAACGCAACAGTCAATAACATGATTTGTGTCAATGCCATTATGTGTATTCGCGGCTGTTGATTCCAAAAGTAAGTGTATAACTTAAAACCCTTTTGGATATGGATCTAAAAGGGTTTTTTGTTTTTCTGATTTTTTTCAAATCTCACAACAATTCATACAAGGAGACCAAAAATGAATATTAACACCTAAAACCTAAAAATTATGAGCACAACAAAGTATTTTACAAAGACATTTCGGTTATTAAAAAGTATTAATTTCAGAAATAAAAAAGAAAAGGAAAACGATTCTAAGAATGAATTGATTCATCCTAGATTTGAGATCTCAAAGAACGATGTTTTGGCACAAAAAATAGTACCTAATTCATTGCTTTTCCTAATGTATTCCCAAGAGAATGAAGCGCTTTTTATTTAATAAATCCGAATTTATTTTCGGTTTTGAGATTTTCAAAGGATGTTTAAAAGTGTTGTTTTGACGAAGTAAGAAAACGGGATGAGTATCCTCATTACTTCGTCAGAATAACAATTGCGTGTGAATTGTTTTTTGGATTTATGGAGCCCAAACAAATAAGCGAATCCACATAAAAATTTGGTTGTTACAAAAAATAATGCTTAATTTGCACTCATAAGTTCACAATCGTATTGAAATGTTATAAAGAAAGGCAGAGGGATTAGACCCGATGAAGCCTTAGCAACCCTTCGATTTATCGAAGAAGGTGCTGCATTCTACCACGCTCATCGTGGAAAGATAACACTAAGAATTAGTCTAGATAACACCTGACTTTCTTTATAATATTTCCAAACACAGATCAAAAATCATAAAAGATTTGCCATTGGAAAATAAACCAACCTCTATTACATTTCAAAATTTCACCACTAAAAGTGGCGCTTTTTATGCCGACTTAAACGTAAGTTTTCAAGTTTTTGGGCCAGAATTGCATACGGCACCAATTGTTTTGGTCAACCATGCTTTAACCGGAAATTCACAAGTTGTGGGCGAAAACGGTTGGTGGAATGATTTAATTGGAGCACACAAAACCATAGATACTACAAAATATACAATACTCGCATTTAATGTTCCCGGAAATGGTTTTGATGGTTTTGAGATCGAAGATTATTTAGATTTTACTGCCAGAGACATTGCCAGGATTTTTATTGAAGGGATTCGGGTTCTGGATATTAAAAAACTATACGCCATTATTGGGGGTTCTGTAGGTGGCGGAATTGCTTGGGAGATGGTCGCTTTAGAACCAAAAATCGCACAACATTTAATTCCTATTGCAACGGATTGGAAATCGACAGACTGGCTAATTGCCAATTGCTTTTTGCAGGAACAAATTCTCAACAACTCTTCGAAACCTATTGAAGACGCTCGCACTCATGCTATGTTATGCTATAGAACTCCGGAATCATTTGCTGCAAAATTTCAGCGAACCACCAATGAAGAATTGGGGATTTTTAATGTAGAAAGCTGGTTGCTACATCACGGCGAAAAATTGCAGAAACGTTTTCAAATTTCGTCATATAAAATGATGAATCAACTGTTGAAAACAATCGATATCACCAGAGACCGCACATCATTCGAAGAGATAACTTCAAAAATTGAAGCCGAGATTCATATTATTGGAATCAATTCCGACCTGTTTTTTACGGCAAATGAAAATAAAGCAACGTACGAGGAATTAAAAAAATATAAAAAGAGGGTTACCTATCAGGAAATAGTTTCCATCCACGGACACGACGCTTTTTTGATAGAGTACAAACAATTACACAATTTGCTTCAGGATATATTCTAAGCCAAAAAACAGAACACAATGAAAATATTGAAATTTGGAGGAAAATCGTTATCGAATGGCGACGGAATAAATAAGGTGGTTGCAATTATTATTGATAAAGTAAATCAAGGCGAGGAAATTGCTATTGTGGTTTCGGCGCGAGGAAATGCTACGGATGAATTAGAAGAAATTTTAAGTATTGCCGCTAAAAACGGAGTTTATAAACCTCTTTTTGATGATTTCAAAAAATACCAACAAGACGAATATCAAGATGTAGATTTGTCCGAAGAGTTCCATGTTCTGGAAAAATTATTCGAAGGAGTCAGTTTAATTGGTGATTACAGCAACAAAATAAAAGATCAGATTTTATCAAAAGGAGAACTACTTTCGGCAAAATTACTGACGGCAATTTTGGTCGAAAATGGGATAAATGCCCGTTTTGCAGATACTCGGGAATTGATAAAAACCGATTCGAAATTTGGTGATGCACAACCTTTGGAACAAATTTCGAAGAAAAATGTCATCAATTATTTCAAACAAAATAACGGAACAACCGTAAATATTGTTACAGGTTTCATTGGTTCAAACACAAATAATGACACGACCACTTTAGGAAGAAACGGCAGCAATTACACCGCTTCGTTGATTGCGAATTATTTGAATGCGGACGAATTACAGAATTATACGCACGTAGACGGAATTTATACCGCTAATCCGGATTTAGTAGTTGATGCAAAGAAAATTGACCATTTGTCGTTTAATGAAGCCAATGAAATAGCCAATTTTGGTGCGACGATTCTTCATGCCAAAACGATCATTCCTTTGTTGGAAAAAAACATTCCGCTTCGTATCTTGAATACGTTCAACCATGAAAATAAAGGGACGTTAATCACTTCCAATTCGAACAAGGAGGGGATTAAAACACTTTCGGTACTTGAAAATGTTTCGTTAGTGAACCTGGAAGGAAGAGGATTACTGGGAAAAACAGGTGTTGATGCCCGTATTTTCAGAGTGATGGGCGATAATGATATTAGCGTAAGTATCATTTCTCAAGGTTCGTCAGAAAGAGGAATTGGTTTAGTTGTTGCCACTGATAAAGCGACAAAAGCAATGATTGAATTAGAGAAAGAATTCGAAAATGATTTCTATTCGAAAGATGTAAATAAAATCACGGTGACGGATGATGTTTCGGTGATTTCTATCATTGGTCAGGATTTAAGTACTTTTCACAAGCCATACACGGCGTTGATAAAAAATAAAATTGTCCCGATTCTTTTCAATAATACCGTTACGGGTAAAAACGTGAGTTTGGTGGTCAAAAAATCGCAATTGAACAAAGCCTTAAACGTAATTCACGGAGAGATTTTTGGAGTAGCTAAGAAAATCAATATCGCTATTTTCGGACATGGATTAGTTGGTGGAACGTTGATTAACCAAATATTGGAATCGGCAGCAACTATCGAGAAAAGAAAAGATATCAAACTGAATGTTTTTGCAATTGCCAATTCAAGTAATGTACTTTTGAATAAAAATGGCGTTACTCCAAATTGGAAAAATGAAATCCAGAACAATGGCTTTTCTTATACTATAGATGATGTAATTGCCTACGCAAATGAGCATCACTTGGAGAATTTGATTGCGATTGATAACACGGCAAGTGCTGAATTTGTTGGGAATTATATAAAATTAGCTGAAAACAGTTTTGATTTGATTTCGTCTAATAAAGTGGCTAATACGTTAAGCTATAGTTTTTATAAAAAATTACGAAAAGTGCTGGCGGATAATCAAAAGAGTTATCTTTATGAAACTAATGTGGGTGCAGGATTGCCATTGATTGATACGATTAAATTATTGCACCTTTCAGGAGAAAATATCACGAAGATTAAAGGTGTTTTTTCTGGAACATTAAGTTATTTGTTCAATAATTTTTCATCAAAAGAGGCTTCGTTTAGCGAAATATTGAAGGAGGCCATTGACAATGGGTATACCGAGCCGGATCCAAGAGAAGATTTGTGCGGGAACGACGTAGGTAGAAAATTATTGATTTTGGCACGAGAATTAGACTTGCAAAATGAGTTTGAAGAAATTGATATTCAAAATTTAATTCCAGAACATTTGCGTGAAGGCGATGTTTCGGATTTCTTGAATAAATTGACCGAGTTTGATCCAATTTATGCTAAAATAAAAGCCGACCAAAAGCCCAATCACGTCCTGCGATACATAGGCGAATTATCGGGCGATTTGCAAAATGACAAAGGTAATCTAGAAGTAAAATTAGTTTCCGTACCTTCGGATACTGCTTTGGGAGGCTTAAAAGGTTCTGATTCTTTTTTCGAAATTTACACGGAATCCTATGGCGATCGACCAATCGTAATTCAAGGCGCAGGTGCAGGATCTGCGGTAACGGCGAGAGGTGTTTTTGGTGATATTTTGAGATTGTCGGATAAAGGGTAAGAATTTAAGATTGCAGATATAAAAAAAGTACAAGATGAAAATAACATTAAACAGAGTAAACGACAATTTCCACTTTGAATTAAAAAACGAGCGTGGTCACTTAGTAAACGTAGATAGCCGACCAGAATTTGGCGGAGACGATAAAGGCGCAAGTCCAATGGAATTAGTATTGATGGGTGTTGCGGGTTGCAGTGCGATTGATATGATTTCGATTTTGAAAAAACAGCGTCAGGAAATCACTTCTTTCAAAGCTGAGGTCGAAGGAGAACGGGTACAAGTAGGAGAAGCAAAACCATTCAAGGATATTACTGTAGTATTCTTTTTGGAAGGACCTATCAATGAAGAAAAAGCAGCGAGAGCCGCACAACTTTCTTTCGAAAAATACTGTTCGGTTTCTAAAACATTAGAGCCAACAGCAACCATACACTATAAAGTAGTTTTGAACGGAGTTGAATTGGTGTAAAGCTAAAATAGTCAACTTCTAAAACTTTAATTTTAAACAATAAAGAGCTTTTTTTTATAGAAAAATTATGCGGAAAAACTTTGTGAATCTCTGTGATTCCTTTGCGAATCTTTGTGAAACAACTCTTTGAAATCTAATAATAATGAACGATCAAGAATTTGGTTTTGAAACCTCAGCCATCCGTACCCAATTAGAAAGAACGCAATATTTAGAGCACTCGGTTCCTTTGTACTTAACTTCTAGTTTTGTATTTGAGGATGCCGAAGATATGCGTGCTTCTTTTGCCGAAGAGAAAGACAGAAATATATATAGCCGTTACAGCAACCCAAACACGAACGAATTTGTTGATAAAGTGTGTATAATGGAAGGTGCGGCAGCTGGTTTTGCCTTTGCTTCAGGGATGGCAGCAGTGTATTCAACCTTGGCAGCTTTATTGAAATCTGGAGATCATATTGTTTCTTCGAGTAGTGTTTTTGGAGCGACACATTCTTTATTTATCAATTATTTTCCAAAATGGAATATTGAAACCTCCTATTTTGATATTAATAAGCCGGAAACAATTGAAAGTTTCATCACACCAAATACAAAGATTCTTTTTGCGGAATCACCTACCAATCCTGCGGTTGATATTATCGATTTAGAACTTTTAGGAACGATTGCTAAAAAACATAATTTGATTTTGGTAATTGATAACTGTTTTGCAACACCTTATCTGCAACAACCTATAAAGTGGGGTGCGCATTTAGTGGTGCATTCCGCTACAAAGTTAATGGACGGTCAAGGTAGAGTGTTGGGAGGAATAACAGTTGGTGATGCTGAATTGATTCAGAAAATCTATTTGTTTTCTCGACTTACCGGTCCTTCTTTATCGCCTTTTAATGCTTGGGTATTATCGAAAAGCTTAGAAACCTTGGCGATTCGTTTAGACAGGCATTGTGAAAATGCGATGAAAGTAGCGGAGTTTTTAGAGCAGCATCCGAATGTGAATCGCGTGAAATATCCGTTTTTGAAATCGCATCCACAATACGAAATTGCTCAAAAGCAAATGAAGTTGGGCGGAAATATTGTTGCTTTTGAAATAAAAGGGGGGCTTGAAGCCGGAAGAAACTTTTTGGATAAAATAAAATTATGTTCTTTATCACCAAATTTAGGAGATACCAGAACAATCGTTACGCATCCAGCGTCTACAACACATAGCAAATTATCTGTTGAAGAACGTTTGTCGGTTAGTATTACCGATGGTTTAGTTCGTGTTTCAGTAGGATTGGAAACGGTAAAAGATGTAATCGCTGATTTAGAGCAGGCACTTTCGTAAAGTTCATAATGCTTGAAGCCATACAATAGTCCACGGTTTAAACCGTGGTCAATGTTGTTTATTTAAGAACGTTTGTCGGTTAGTATTACCGATGGTTTAGTGCGTGTTTCAGTAGGATTGGAAACCGTGAAGGATGTGATTGCTGATTTGGAGCAGGCGCTTTCGTAAAGTTCATGACGATTGAAGCCATACAATAGTCCACGGTTTAAACCGTGGTCAATGTGATTTATTTAAGAACGTTTGTCGGTTAGTATTACCGATGGTTTAGTGCGTGTTTCAGTAGGATTGGAAACAGTAAAAGATGTAATCGCTGATTTAGAGCAGGCGCTTTCGTAAAGTTCATAATGCTTGAAGCCATACAATAGTCCACGGTTTAAACCGTGGTCAATGTGGTTTATTTAAGAACGTTTGTCGGTTAGTATTACCGATGGTTTAGTGCGTGTTTCAGTAGGATTGGAAACC